>JBPCNB010000651.1:0-8381 GCA_051001675.1 Nitrososphaeraceae archaeon
CAATTTAATCTACCAAATGTGAATATGAATTCATATGGAAATATTAGAATCAACCGCTTGGATAGCATTAGGTTTTGTGCCTATGCTTGGTGCTTTGGAATTGTCTTGGAGAATTGATAAGAAAGGAAGGTTCAAAAAAACAATGACAACAATACAGAGGTCCCTTTAGACGTCCTATTACGAAAATAGCATTGACGCATTACAGCAGCTCGTTCAATCGGAAGATGCGATAAAAAAGTATGCCAAAACGTAAAATGCCAAATTCCAAAACATCTCAACACGTTTATTATATGAAAAACGGCACAGGATACACCGCCGTGGAAGTCACCTGCAACGACGGCACACAGTATGGATGACAAAACATGAGATACGAGATTCTAGTTGATTTATTACTTATCGGTGATGAAGAATACGGATAAGAGAAGGATTATGCTAGTAGATGATGACTATGACGTTGTTTATTCTTTAAAGACAGTACTGGAAGAAACTGGTCTATTTCAAGTAGACGGCTATACCGACCCAAAACTTGCTTTGGCTAACTTCGAATCTGACAGGTATGACCTTATAGTTTTAGATATTAGAATGCCTGTAATGGATGGTTTTGACTTATTTAAAAATATTAAGGCAATAGATAAAAGGGTTAAAGTTTGTTTCTTAACAGCCGTTAGCAACTTAATCGATTACAAGAAAAATTATCCAGATATAATCAAAGAAATAGAAGATGGAGACATAGATTGCTTTATGGACAAACCCCTCACAAGCGAACGCTTGTTAAGGCGAATAATTAAAGTGATTTCCTGAGAGGAATTAGGGTCTGACAATGTGACAGATAATATTCATAGACGACACGTCCATGCCAACTATTAATACGAACTCCTGAACGATTCAGGGTTTAGCAACCTTAACAGCTTCGATTGTTCTATGCTACTTGATAAGCTTACTTCTAGCAACTTATATCAGCGCTAATCCCACCTATCTCCGTAGCTACCATTGTTCTACTACACATTTTCTGGGTGGAAAAAATGAGTCAAATTTGGTGCACATTCCACCGCATCCCTGACAGAAGTGTTCTGTATTCTAGTAAACCCGCACCCACACAATCCAAAAAGGAACCGGCAACGGGTTTGTAGAATTTCTACTACCTAGATGAGAATTACGTGATGGGGGAACATATTATTAGTTGTATTAATTGATAATTATGGTGGTTAAGAGTATAAGAATCGACAAAGTTTCTTTGACAACGACTATTCAGGTTCACATAGACGAACTTCAGATTATATCTGATTCAGTGAATTACATGACAGACAAACAGAAAATAAATTTGTTAAATCTACCGCCTGACAAAGAGGATAGAAAAAAACTTGATAGATATGATGCACTAAAGGAAGACCTTAGATTGATTTTAGAATCTTTGGCCCGATAGTCCCATAATTTGCTTATACAAGGGGCGTATAGACGTAATCTATATAGTTTATTGACACCTATATAGAACACTGAGATAGTAGATTTATGCATGGACGCTAGTCTGATTGCTAATGATAGCTACAGCGTCTAGCTTACAATCTAGTACTATCGTGCCAAAGGTCCAACCTATTTCTGATATCATAAAAAACCTTGAAGCAATATCATGTGATGTGTGCCAGGGGAGATTGGCCTCATATGATGTATATGTCGACAGTGGTATTGCTAATGTTTCTTTTTTGAAAAGATATTGCTCTGAGTGTATTCAAAAAATAACGGGTTAGTACTCCTATTGTACGCTCTTTCATTAGTTCGCTTCCTTATCGTATACCAATAAGACGGTCCATAATAACTAACATGATAGCAGCAATTCCAGCGCTTGCAGGTATAGTTATTATCCATGCATAAATAAGGCGTTTTCCTACTCCCCACCTAACTGCTGAAAGTCTTTTTGTTGCTCCAACGCCCATTATAGCACCAGATATTGCATGCGTAGTACTAACGGGAATTCCAAGCCAAGCCATAGACGCTAGTATTGCCCCACCACCTGTTTCAGCACAGAAGCCTTGGTAGGGTCTCAGTTGGGTCAACCTGAAAGCCATTGTCTTTACAATTCTCCATCCTCCAAGAAAAGTCCCTGTTGCAATAGCCGCAGCCGCCCCTAATATTACCCATACAGGAACCACAAATGATTCTGAATCTAAAAATCCCCCTGCAATTAACAATGCTGTAATTATTCCCATTGTTTTTTGACCATCATTTGCACCATGTGTTAGTGAAAAAAATATTGAAGAACCAATTTGTAATCTTCCAAATACTCCGTTAACTATCTTTGGTTTTGAATTTCGTAGAAAATACATTATTGCAATAGCAAAAGTAAAGGCAACTACAAAGCCGAGTGTTGGGGAAACTACCATAAATACTAATGTCTTCTCAACGCCTCCGAATACTATTGCTTCTAATCCTCCTGCAACTAATGCAGAACCGACCAAACCACCAATTAGAGCATGGCTACTTGAAGACGGGAGTCCGAAATACCAAGTAATTATGTCCCATATTATTGCCCCTATTAGTCCTGCGAGGATGACGTATACAGTTGAGAACTCAGGTTGTATAATTCCTTTACCGACTGTTGCAGCAATAGCAGTACCAAAAATAAAAGGACCAGCAAAATTCGCTACAGCAGCCATACTTACCGCATGCAGTGGTTTCAGAACTCTTGTTCCAACAACTGTAGCAATTGCGTTAGCTGAATCATGAAATCCATTTACAAAATCAAAAAATAATGCAGCCACTATTGCACCGACAACTATAAGTCCTTCTTCTACCATCCAATGTTTCAACCATATTTTAGAGCAATATCTTCTACAATATCTGCCGTATCCTGACACCTGTCAATAGAGTCTTCTAGGTTTTCATAAACATCTTTTAATTTTATTATCTCAATAGCATTTGTATTTGCCTCAAATAGTTCTGCTATTGCATTTCTATAAATTGTGTCTCCTTCGTGTTCGTATTTTCTTATCGTGCGGCAATGTCCTACCAAATCGTTAGCATTTTTGAATTTTCTGAGTCGCTTCATTAAAAGATAAATTTCTTGTGATGCTGAGAGCAGCACTTTCGAAAGCTCAATCATGTACAGCGTTGGTTCTTTTATTTTGAACATTACAAGTTTATCAGCAGTTCCATCTGTATGGTTTACAACCTCGTCTATAGAAGTTGTAAGCCTTGAGATATCTTCTCGGTCCAAAGGGGTTACAAATGTTTGAGATGTTATCGTAAATAGGTCGTGGGTAATTTTGTCCCCTTCGTGTTCTAAATCCTTAATCTTAGACTTGCGTTCCGTTACATTGTCGTAATAGGTAAACAGTTCAACAAGCGAAGATGTGGTCTTGACCAAATTAGCGCCTTGATTTTCTAACATATCAATAATAGCCTTATCATTAGCCCTAACCCATGAAAGCCAACCAGTACGCATATGCTAGCTAGTCATTTTGTTCTTGGTTAGCCCATATATTTGCATGCTGTGCTCTAGGATTGGAAGCTAACTTTAAAGCCAAAACGGAAAGTTTAAAGTTGACCTATTTCTTTTATTAATTAAGTCTATTTCTAGAACTACTATCGGTGTAAGAACCACCGAACCCGCTCCGATATCAGTGCTTTTTAGTGGGTCCTACATAATAAAGGGAGAGAAAATAAACGATAATGTATATCGAACCAAAATTAGAACACTTGTCAGCAGACCCATGGACACTTTATCTATATGCTATAAGGTCTACTGCAACAAAAGAGAAATATTTGATGAGGCTAGGAAAGTTCTCAATTCAGAATTATGGTTCAGCAACCAGTAGACCGGTTTTTTGACGATAGGGTATACAAGAAAGTTTTGCGAGAACATCCCCCTGCGCTTATAGATAGACTGGTCCATAAAAAAATCAGGTTCCTGGATCGATAGAAATTTGCTTACAATATACGCCCCATTCTTGCGTCGTTTATGTAGAAAGCGATTGTTACCTATCTGTAAATTTCAACATGCGTAATGACTTATGATTTCCAAACAAGCCTCCCAAGACATTTCCTGGGCGATTATTGTCGCCACTATCTTATTGGAATGGTTTGGCTGTACCTCGAGCCCTACCACAGCGATTGTATATCCTTCATTTCTATTACTGATATCGTTTTCTCTTTCCCTGTTTCGATTCTTGTAGCCATCTCCATTTTCTTGTAACTGTAATTTAACAAAACAATAATAGGGTATTCTTATTAATTAAGAGAAGTTATGTTTGCAATAGTTTTTACTTCGTTGGTATTATCATCTTGTTTATTTGTGCCCCTCAGTTTAGGCTATGCGTATGCACAGACTGAAATAGGATCAGTATCTTCAAACAATTACAATACCTTTTCATTATACAAAAATGCACAATATAATTTTGATATGCAATATCCTTCAAACTGGCAGAAGATAGAATTTACTCAAGGTATTGAACGAGGGGGACGCAATACAGTTGTCAATTTTCTATCTCCCTCTGAAGGGACTGTTGATAAATTTAGAGAATATTTCATAGTTGAAGTAGGTGATTTACGACCTCAACAAAGCTTTGCAATGTCATCGCCTTCCTCCTTCTCATCACTAACTGAATATGTTAACCATCAGATCAGTAACTATATGAAACTATATCAAGGATTCCAGCTAACTGAGTCATTATTAAATAAAACTGATAACAATAGTAGTTCCAATGACTATTCACTGTCTTATAAAATAGTATACACATATGACGATACTACAGCTGGAAAAATCAAAATAATGGAGTTATACCTTCTTAAGAATAATAAAATATATTCTTTGTCATTTCACTCTGAGGCGGCAAACTATTCAAAGTATTTGCCAACAATAAAGAAAATAGTTGATTCAGTTCATATTGCCTAGTTTTTTCGGTAATCCTATAATAGTACTTTTTAGTCTCGGTCTTGGAAACTTTACGAAAATATAGGATTTAAGCAACCGAATGAAGACAAAGAGAGACTAACCCAAAATGAAGAACATATGCTCCTGCAAGTAGTCTTAGTTCCTATTGTTCAAAATCATATCTTTTGTTTGTGTAATACTCAGGGCAGATTCTCCATTGTCTAACATGTTGGCATTATCAAATATACTGTTTCGGATCCAGACGAGTATAGGTTGGCGTCCATCTTTTATTATGGTCGTATGTTGCTTGTATGTTGCTTAAATCACTTTTATAATCAGTTACAATATAGACTTCAACTTAATGCATTCGGAAATACAAGACATAATACCATATTTTTCAAAATTTGAAAACATTCTTCCAGGTGAGCTTATAGATATTGAGATAGCAGAGGAACTTGGAGCAAGAATGAAAGAAATAAGATAAGAGGATTTCAGAAAAATAAAAAATCTAACAATTAGGCAGAACAAATCTATTGCATTTAATGAGTTTACAAAAGCTGCTTCTATAATCAGAATGGCCTTTTACATAGAGGGTAACCCTTCATATGATGAAGTTGTCATTTTATTTTGCTCATTTGACTATGAGTTTTCCAACGTTACGGTCTTTGGCTCATAGTGTAATAGATATATCAACAGAACTAAAAACATATTACAATAATTATTTGAATGCTAACTCACAGACCCAGACACAGGAAAAGCGAATGGCATTTAATCATTTCATTCGTGCTTATCAAGAATTCTATGGATATTTGATAAATATACGTACTACAATCACTCAGTATTGTGACTTGTTTGTTCAATCGTGTAACAAAATAGACCCTAACAGTAAGGAACAAACTATTATTGGTTACACTCTGACATAGGGCATGATCAACTATTAGCAGCAACAAAGGAATTGCTTTTGCATGGAAGCAGAGTGAGGCTAGCTGGATTCGCACTCAGATCTGCCGTAGAGATTTTTGTTACCAGGGAATTATTTGATCCCAAGAAGAGTAAGAAATATACTGAAAATCAAATAATCTTTCCTGCAAAGACATTCCCAGTTTAAAGGCCATATGGAAGAGAATAGAAAAACTTCACCTAGAGCGATACTTCAAAACTGATTCTTTGAAAATACTATATGCTTGGCAAAGCATTGTTGCACATAGAGGCAATCTTGCTGAAGAATACCTAGTCTGGTTTGTATATTATCATACAACAATAGAGATAATAGGTGCATTTAAAGCCAATTTGAGACATTACGGAGATCAAATACTTGAAGAGCTATTAAAAGACGGTTTAATACTGGTAAAATGATTGTTGCTGACCAATTATGACCCGTGTCCACGTCGAGATGACCGAATGCTTTTATTGTTATTGTTAAATATATTTAGTTGCAACACTAACAGGCATATGGACCGTCATTTTATTTGTAGTCTTATCGTAAACGCCATACACTGATCCTAGGTCTACTTCTTTGTATGATAGATTAATTAATCCACCATTGCTTACTTTGATATCCTTTGCCAACAATAATGGTATGTCAATCCTTGTCTTTGTATCATCTATTTTTTTAGGATCAACATGTATTTTAATATCCGATGCTGTTATTTTAAAACCTAATAGCTCATAGTTCAAATCATCGATATTGTAATCAGATGACCTATATTCGCTGACAATATCTTGCTTTATGTTATTATTTGGAAAAATCTGGCTTCCTTCAAGGTCGAATGTATATTCAAAATTCTTGATAAGATTCTCTAACTCTTTGATGAACACAGCATAATAAAGGTCGCCACCATAAACTAACGAAGAACTGGTAAATCGTAGTGGTTGGTGTTCTTCTTCCGCATTTACTAATGAGAAAAGATCGCTATCTGAACCAATGGTCAACATTGCAAGAAAAGACATTATACCAACGAATAGAAGAAAAGGAAATGATAGTCCTCTTAACATGCCATAATATACATCAGTAACATCATAAACTTGGATATATTACTTGCTACACTTGTAATTTAACATCCGTATATTTTTCTCATAAGGTTATTGGGACACGGGTGTACTTTTTATAACAATGCCATAATTTTGATAAATAATGGAACCATTTGACTTCAGGGAATTATTTACTTACAATCATAATGTCAGGCAAGAATATATCAGTGCCCATCTTATATTACGGTCATATGTTGGTTAAATCCATTTTTATAATCAGTTGGAATATAGACTTCAACTGTTGCTGAAGATATAAGTAATGAACATCGGCATGGATAAGGAGGGAGACTCATTTGGTCTTATCAAAGAGTTACCGCTCCTCCCTCTAGCTTTGAATAAAACTTTAAAACACTTCTGCCAACATAGAAAACGGGTGATACGTTGATGACAGTATCAATTGTTAAAACCGCCATGGAATCAGATGAAGCAGGGGTTATTGATGCGTTAAAGCTAGCCTTTGCAGCTGATCCTGCCGTGCGTTGGGTTTGGCCAGATCCGCAGAAGTATCTTTCACATTTCTCCAGCTTTGCCAGAGCTTTTGGAGGAAGAGCGTTTGCAAATAAGAGCGCCTACTACGTTGGAAACTATTCTGGTGCAGCTCTTTGGCTTCCACCAAATGTTCATCCTGATGTTGATCAGTTGATTGCGTTGTTGCAAAGTACTGGGTCTGAAGAGGCAAAGAAGGACGGCCCAGAAATATTTGAGAAGATGAGTGGCTATCACCCAAATGAGCCACATTGGTATTTACCACTTCTTGGAGTTGACCCACTTCACCACGGTAAAGGACTGGGCTCTGCATTATTGCAGCATGCACTAGTTATGTGTGATCAAGATAACAAATATGCCTATCTTGAATCATCAAACCCAAGGAACATTCCCTTATACGAACGACATGGATTTGAATTACTTGGTACAATCCAGGTAAACACGTCACCATCCATCTTTCCTATGCTCCATAAGCCCCATAAGTTTTAAAACCAGCAGCTTTAGAGTATTAAATTCCAAGGTGACCTAGTGTTCCTATGCCAACGACTGCAACACACTAAAAGATAGAAATCATTAGACTTAAATAATGTAATTTTTTCCTTGGAGATCAATGCAGTCAGATAAAAATGTTAATAAAATTGATGAGCAGAAATTACATGACTTTATGGGAAAAGTAGTAAATGATCTTGGTGCAACTGAGAGTACTGTTTTAGTAATAATTGGAGACAAACTTGGACTATACAAGAGGCCATGGCAGATTCTAAACCAGTTACACCTGCAGAATTAGCTAGCCGTACTGGAACTACTGAACGCTATGTAAGGGAATGGCATTCAAATCAAGCTGCTGGAGGATATATTAGCTACGATCCAAATACAGCAAAATATCCTCTTCCACCGGAGCAAGCGCTGGCTTTAGCTAATGTACTTCATATCTGCGCAATTCATACAGAGTGGTGTAGGACCTCCTTTTCAGTTTTAGGATTAATTAATATCTCAG
>JBPCNB010000652.1:0-2008 GCA_051001675.1 Nitrososphaeraceae archaeon
CGCCATATCATCCATATTCTGATGCCAAATTTACTCTGAATGAAAAGGGAACAGATGATTTAGAGGAATAGTTATCTTCTTCTTCTCCGAAGAGGAGTACGAGTAACAAAAAAGTTGAAGAACAGAAATAAATAATATGATTTTGCGTTCTGTACTCTCTATTTATTAGGTTTCTCTATGCTGTTACTATGAGGTTAGCGGTATGATGTTTTAGTAGTTTTTGCTTCTTTTCTTCTGGAAAAATATTCAACTCTGCCTGATTATAAATACAAAATCTTTTCAATGGTACATCATTGTAGTGTGAGGGTAAGTTTAGCTCGTATTCCACTAAACTATCTCTTATTTCAAAAAGTGAATATGAACCCGCATCAGTAATTACAGAAACGCCTTTTCTACCTGTGCTCTTTGCATGCTCTACCAGATTTTGGATAAATGATTCAAGTCCTATTTTTGAAGTAAAATATGCCTTTACAGAATCTATGATTACAAGACGATTTTCTTTTTCATATTTTCTTATTTTGTTAAGATTATTAGTGTTGGTGTTGTGACTACTACTGTGCATACTTTTTTGCAAAACGGACCGAACACTATCAGTAGTCTCATAATATGGAATAAGAACAACAATTTCATTGTTTTCTTCTATTTGCGTCAGTGTATAGTTAGAATATATCTCTCTTAAGATAGCTAAGTTAGGGTAGATGACTATAAAATGAGATCCATAGTCAGCTTGTCTTAATAGTCTTATAACGGACTTGGCATCATTATTTGTCATCATTTTACTACATCTAGCTCTTATTACATATTACACATTGCAATATGATTTTTATCCGTTATACTATAACAACTCCTGCTTCAACCGTTGGTATATTATCCTTAGGTAGATAATTGTTGGTTAACTAGCTTTACTAGTTCCTGTGTACGAAATGGCTTTCTTACAAAACTATTTATCTTTATAGAGGAAGGTAACGCTTTGGAAAGGTCGATGTCGGCTATATCAAAGGCAGTCATCAATAACAGTTTAACACCAGAGTTCACAGCTTTAACTTTTCTTACAAATTCAAATCCGGTCATTACTGGCATCCTTATATCTGAAATAACAAGACTGTAATCTTTGGAATTTGCCTGAAAGTGCTCCAAGGCTAATAGTGGTTCTGTGAATCCATATGCGCTGAAACCATGTCTCTTTAAGAGTTCTGTAATAAGATGGAGTAAGTCAAATTCATCGTCTAGCACTAATATCCAGTTATTATTAGTATTATTGTTAGTGACATCTTTGGCCATATCTCAGTTAAGTTAAGTATAGAGGATGACTTCAACTATTTAAGCAAAAGAGCTGGCCTATTAGATGACATTTATTGAGACTTTAAGAGTTATAATGGGAAACTGGCAGTCTGTTCTTGCAATTAATATGGCGTCACAGACTAATACACTGAAATCAGCCTTGCCATACATATATAATGAAACAAGAGAAATATGGTACACTTATGGGATCTCTCCTAGTTTTTGGAATAGAGACACATGCCATACTTTTTAAAGTAGTAGATGATGCATGGTAAATATGAGTAGCCTACCTAAAGAGGAAGGAGAAGAGTTACAGGAATCAGAGACTGAGGATGAACTAGAAGAAGAGCCACCGGCAAGCTAATACAGTTATTTCTATTCTCCTCAGCAATACATAGAGAGCCAATAGGTCTTGTTATTCATATAGTTTCCTCATTGGGAATTTGATTCCAAGAAATCCCATCCCACAGTCTTATAAAGAAATATTCTCAAGTTGACTTTATGCTACGAAAGACTGTTAGCAGTGGAACAGCGTGGGAATCAAAAGTAGGGTACTCGCGTGCTATTCGAGTTGGTTCTCATGTATTTGTATCAGGAACTACTGCAATGAATAACTTAACAGGTACGGTTGTTGGACATAATGATGCGTATGCACAGACAATCCAGGCTCTTGAAAACATTGAGGAAGCATTAAGAAAACTCGGTGCTGGTCTCAATGATGTTGTAC
>JBPCNB010000653.1:0-6209 GCA_051001675.1 Nitrososphaeraceae archaeon
GTAGAGTTGTGATCAGTTCATCAAGTGTTAAATCATATTTTTGTGAGATAAAACCACCAAAATGAGATAATCTTTTAAGATATTCTCTAGCTGTATTCCTGGAGGTAACCTCTACCCCTTTGATATATTTACTAACGGTTTTATTATCAGCTAATACTGATTGTTTTAGTGTTTGAGGTTGTTCTGGTGACTGCATTCCTTCCTTATATATTATGAAAAATCAGCCTTTAATATCTTATGGATTATCATTACCCAATACTTTCATTCTTCTATTTTCGTCATATGCTAATCTAACTCGTCCGGGCAAAGATATTTTACCAGATGCAGAGAATTTCATTCTTGGTTTATTATTTGAAAATGCTGTCTTCATACTGAATCCTAGAAAGTTTCTATCAATATGGTTGTAATATCCACTACCTATTCCATAAGTCATGTAGTTTGGATTAAAACCTGCCTTTAACAACTCTGAATCAAAATACTTTACTCTTTCAAGATTCATATCATCACCTATAATACAAGATAGATGCTCTATTTTATGGGTAGTCTTATATTTTAAAATCGCTAGTCCTTGCTCAAGAGTATTGCCGGAGTCTGGCCTTAAGACAAGAATAAGACAAGATGTACTTTACTATCAAGTGCAAATGGAAGGACTTCTGGCATATATTTTTCTATGAACTGCCACGCATCATACGTATCTATAACCATAGATAGCATACGCCACTCTGCTTTCTCTATCAGCAATTGCAGATATTGCATATTTGTAGGCATCAATCTCTATCGAACTGTTGTACTACCTTATGAGCCATAGCGTTTATAGATGATATTTTGATACTGCTAGGAAGATGCTGCTTTAAATGAAAGTCATCGGTTCCGGGCAAAAATAGACACCAAGCCATTCCACCCCAGTATGCAGACTCTAACGACGGATATCCTCTAAACCCAAACGAATGAATTTTTGAAAGTCTGTAGTTATTGTTTTCAAGATATCTTCGCATTTCATAGGCCATAGTCGCACATCCAGACGGGAAAAAAGAATGTACAAACAACCCTCCCCACCAAGATACTAATTCACCAAATCCTTCTACTGTGTTACTGACTTGGGCAAACGATGTCCCTTTTGGAACAAAAGTACCTCTGGTAATGCTTCAATACATAGTGGGATTCTGCCATTTAGTTCGTCTACTACGCGTTCAAACAGTTTCCTTGGAAATGGCATATCCATTTCAGCAGCCTACTTATCTGCATCCCCAATCATTTTATCAGTAATCTGAGTATTAAGAGTATGAATCACATTTTCCCAAAATCCAAATAATATCATACTTCTGTTTCTATTATAGATGTGAGAGGTTTCCCAGTCTGCATTACATTTCATTAGCCAATGTCCTAAATTGTAGTCATCAGTTAGAACTGTTCTGTTTTTGTATAAGTCTTCTAATCCCATCCCATAGATAAGAGCGCTTAGAAAATATTTAAAATGTACGAAGTAATTCCATTGAAGCAGAATGATAATCTGACTTGACTTACTGTAGATGTGTTACGGAAATGATACAAAAAAATAAAAAAGAAGCCGTTAGCCGTAGTTATTAGGAAGTCTCTGAGTCTATCTGAATCACTAGCGTTGTATCAAGATAAATCTTCTAGAAAAGAAATCCCAGATGTGGTAGTGCAGTAGTCTATATTCGTTGTTGTATTATGTATTATTAATGAAAGAAAGACTAAATTCAGTAGTAGAAAGTCTTGTATCTTGAAATGGAATAGTAGGGAAGAAAAGAATGGGTTTAGAAATAACTTATTAATCGCCATAGGAGTAGGCGCCATAGGTATTATTTTTGGTGTTTTGATCTAGTCTTATTTCTTATTTATCCAATCATTCTAGTATAGGCAGAATTTGAGTTATACTTTATTGTAATTTGGTTACATAATGATTAGTCTTCGTAGATGACGGTTCTTATCCTACCCTTTTCATTTTGGAGCCACAATTAGGACATGTAATTTCTTTGTGTTCTTTCCCGTAATTCATGCAATAGTATTTCAGCGGCCGGCTTCGATCGTTGCCAGACGTTGAAGGGAACATAGAACTAAACAAACCTTTTATGCCGCCTGTTCCTTCATACCCTTTAATGATACCCTTCACTCTGAGGAAGTTAACCAGAATATAAAGACCAAAAACAGAGATCAGGTCATAAGGAGCAGGTAGTACCAGAACTAAAATAAGATTAATACCCAGATAGAGTACAACCCACTTCTAGCAATATGCTTGATTCGAGAGAAAAAATATGATGAGGCCATGAAATCTCTTGATAGAGCAAGTGAATTAGATTTAAGTTCAGATAGTGAAGCACTTGTATGGTACGGAAAAGGAAACGTTTTGAAAATAAAGCAGAGGTACGACGAAGCTCTAGCATGTTATGATAAGGCGATTGAATTTTCCAATAAGGCGATTGAATTTTCCAGCGGAGAGAATTTGTTTATGGGCGATTCTTCGATTAGATCTATCTGGATGACCAAGAGTCTATTGTTGTGTGATTTGCACAGATATGATGAAGCCATAAAGTGTTTTGATAAAGTAATCGAGCTTGATCCAAATTACTCTGATATATGGGCCGCTAAAGGTCGCGTTTTAAACGATTTACATAGATATGATGAAGCCATCATATCATTAGATAAGCTCTTAGAGTTAAACCCTATTCACGCAGCAGGATGGGGGTAACAAGGGGATTGCTCTCACGCAAATAGGGAAATACGATGAAGCCATAAGATGTTTCGAAAAATCTATGAAATTAGATCCCACTAACGAAACTATCTTAAGTAATAAGTCCTATGCAATCAGGTTGCGGGAGAACAAGATTAAGTATTACACGCATGAAGGTAAGCCAATTAAGTATTACACATCGGACGGCAAGCCAGTCTATGATTAGCTTTGCAATATGTTTAATTTACAATTTATATTCGAGCTAGCACCGCGTTTAATTCTCTCTCTTCAGAGCTAAACCTCCTAAGTTATCACCTAGTTTGAAGACTCTAGTTCACCAGAATTCTAAGAATTGGAGGTACCCAGTACAATTCCATAGCGAGTCAAGCTCTAAAATATAATGATCCTACATCTTCATTGAAACTGTTTTATGCATTTACAACAAGTATATCTAGACGTGAATCTTATTCTTTATGAAGTATATATACAACGAAGCGTGAAGGATCATTAAATAGGAGAGACTGATTTTGAGTGAAAATTTTTGGAACAATATAGAGGAGTATAGACAGCTTGGTTTCGATCCTCTAAGATGGATTCCAACCTGTTCCAATCAAGTAGATGACTCCATCTTGCAAGCTTCATTAAAGGAGATCAAGAGAAGCACTATTAAGTTAGAGCCTATCTGGTTTGACTCTTTTTATTATATGGACGGAAAGACTCCTGAGCTCACACGAAGGGTGTATTACAATTTAGACAATCCTATAATTGAAAAAGAAGCAGAGATCAAGAGAGCTCTACTAATGTTTCGTATCCATACCGAAATTGGTAGTGACTCTGTATTCCTATCAGAAATCATCCGAAGATTTCTAAAAAGTTTTCATTTTAAGGTCATATCAAAAAGAATCGTTATGTCTATGACGATTAATAGAAAATCGCAGTTTGCTTTACTGGACTATATTAGGTTAAGCAGAGGCGACAAAGTGGGTTACACGTCTGCGAATAATTCTACTACACAAATAATAGATCCTACACTTAGCCCCGAATCTGAGATTCATAGCAATATTGCCCTAACGACGGCAATGGAAAATCTAAATCTTCTTGGATGTACATCTGGTTTTAGAGTATTTCCAATCTATGACGCTCCAACAGAGAGTCTGTTAGATACTATTAGAAAAAACCTTGATGCGTTCACCTCACGCTACAATTTAGCGATGGATGATTATAGTTCTCTTAAGGTGGGTAGTCTATTCTTTGGTGCTACTGCAGTAGCAAATACTTTGAAGGAACAGCCTATTAGATATGAGCAAGTTGAAGAAGGAATGCAGATAATTATATCAAATAAATTGGGAGCGATGCCAGCCATGAGTGTCTACATTTTAGCTAAAATGGATGAATGTATTTCAAAGTTGGAGAGCAACAACATATCGCTAGATTTTCTTACCGATGCAAAAGATGAGGTACTGAAAAGTCTAAGTGAACCACGTTTCTCGCTTGGAAAGGTGATTTCTAAATATTGCCCCGATTTCGGTACCCCATATGAGAAGCATACACACATAGCTGCTGTCTATCCTGTTATGACAGATGGTATATTTGCAGTAGCTAAATTTGCAAGACTTGTTAATGCGCGCATAGTAATCAATAATCTCCCAATGAAATATGATGAAATTGCTAGCTTTGCAACAAAAGAACTTCTAGTAGAAAATGCCACTGCTGCTTCCACCGGCTGTCATATGATAATAGCAACAAAGAATGTAGTCGATTTGATTATGGGAGATCTACGAAAACATAACTTTGAACCATCAGTAATTGGATTCATAGGAAAAAAGGCGAGTCCAGGCTTGACAATTGATGCAGATATCGATAAATATGTAGCTTCTAAAGCAAAACTTGCTAAATTAAATTTTCTGACCTAAATTTACATATTTACTTTTATATTACAGAATTGGTTCAAATTTACTTAATTATCAGCATTCTAAAAATTGTTAACGAGCATATTTGACAATGATGGTTTATTTCAAAATATCCTCTTCTGTTGAACCATCCATAACAAACTCATAGTTTCCGACATCACAACACGCTATTCTTTTCGTAGGCAATAATGGAAATTGAATTTGATAATAATTATGATTTCTAGAAATGACATAATAGTAATACTGATTAGTAAACCACGTTTTTTTTATTTTTTGCCAACTACTTGTATCGAGTATTCGTATATTGTATTCTGAACCGTACTATAAGGATAGTAATAGAAGGTGAAGTATGTGATAAGTCTCCAAAGGGAGACAAAAACATACCAGGATTGTCTGTCATATCCCTTTATGATGCCTCTATTGCTACTTTCCCAAAAAACTATGATGGTATTGCAAGGTTAAATACCACAATTTTTACTTAGTGCTATGGCTGCCAACAATATTCCGCAGTGGAAGGCTTCTGGAGATTGGTTTGATCCGCAGTGGAAGGCTTCTGGAGATTGGTTTGATGTTTGCAAGTGTAATATACCCTGCCCTTGTGAGTTTGCTCAAACACCAACATATGGCGACTGTGATGGTGTACTGGCATATCATATCAAAAAAGGACAATATGGTGAAGTACCACTTGATGGACTGAATGTGTTAGCTCTAGCATATTTTAAGGGAAATATTTGGGCGGGGGCGACAAAAATTACTATTTCTATGTTCTTTGACGAACGAGCTAATCAGCAACAGAGAGAAGCTCCACAGATGATTTTCAGCGGTAAGGCAGGTGGATTTATGGCTGAATTTGCAAAGCTTGTAGGGGATGTAAAAGGAACCGACTTTGCTCCAATTAAATTTGATGTATCAGATGATCTTTCTTACTGGAGTGCTGAGATTCCAGGAAAGGTAGTTGCAAGGGCCGAAGCATTGACTGGACCTATGACCCCAACAGGAAAAAGAGTTCAAACTATTAACCCACCTGGAAGTGAGGTAGGACCAGGTACTATTGCAACATGGGGAACCGCTGTTGCTGACGAAGTTGATGCAATGGGATTCAAATGGGAGAGAAAAGGTAGGTCTAGCAAGCATATATCATTTGACTGGAGTGGTCCTTAACACTCTTTTGAAAAAGCCTTTGTCGTAATGGTATAAGATGAGAAGCTGCTAAAACTCCAGGTCCTCCTGTATCAGATACTGCTGCTACTAATTAATGGGTTGTATGACCTCCTGCCGTTCCAGCTTGGATAATAGAATATTTGATAAAGTCACATAGTTTGGGACGGAGGGTTTATGACAAGACAAATCTGTATATTGTGTTTTTCGAATCTTCACTCCAGACACAGATCTGGTCATGGGTAACAAACCACTTTGCTATGGATTCTGGTAAAGACTTGTATGACCACTCGTTACTTGGCAAATAGATAGTGTCAAGAAATAATTTTTTGATCTATTCCACGTTGAAATGAAAATCGACATTCTCTGTAGCCATAGGAATAAAGTTAATTCCCATCACAGGAACTCTGATGGTATAGCTACCAGGGTCTTCTAATGTAAAAGGTATT
>JBPCNB010000654.1:0-2633 GCA_051001675.1 Nitrososphaeraceae archaeon
ACGGAAAGTCAAAATTCTGCCTAAAGTGCGGTAGCAAGGCTACTAAAGAAGCATTATTTGATGTAGATGGTGCTATGCTCCTAGAAAAATACTGTGATACATGCGCAGAAACTGAAGTAAAGTAACATAATGTAACCTATTCTTAATGTGCTGCAAGCAGTTTTTGTACAAAGATTAACTTGCAGCTTGATATGTGGTCAGAATACTGTTTGACTCAATCATAGGATAATCAGGAAATTACATCTCCCTCCATCTAAGAATCACAGAAATATTTTCTCTACTATCAGATAAAATCCATAAGAAGCAAGGATGAAACTGATTGAAAGAAGGAAATACTGGTACAGTTTATCTTTAATTATTGTTTTACCTTTGGATATTAGATAAGCCGTAACGGATAACCAAACATAATCCATCCAAATGTGAAGGGAGAATAGAATGAGAATCCCTTCTATACCACCAAACATATAGATTGAATCAGAAATTAGCTTCAATCCTACTGTAAACCACCACACAAGAAAAAATGGATTTAATGAGCTGAAGATTAATCCTATCATAAATGGTCCTCCAAACCTTTTGCCTTTATTACTTATTTCGGAAAAATAACTGTCGTTAACTTTGTTCTCATTATTAGCACCGCCCGTGGTTCTTCCTTTTATAATGTTATTAATTTGAAATAATGAAAAAAATATGATAGCAGTTCCTCCTAACAGACCAATTATTCTTGCACTCCCGTTATTGAAAATGAAAGAAGAAAATCCAAATATTCCCAAAGCTAATAATACGATTAATGGTAGTTCTACTATCGCATGCCCTGAAGCAATTTTAATACCTGAATAATAACCCAGTTTGCTTCCATAAATAAGATTAGCCAAGAACAGGGGGCCTGGGGCAAGGACACCTGATGCAGATACAAAAATTACCTGTGCAGCAAAATCTATGATATCCACAGAATCACTACGTTTATTCTACAGTCTAATCTATCTATCCTACACTCTAGGCGCTTGGATGAAGTCATTTCAGCCATCTTTTCTAGAGAACTTTAGAACTTGTAATGCTTTATCCAATTTAACATCAATATTCTCTTGTTCTATCATTCATATCTAAAGGCATTGATCAGATACCTGAAAACTTGCTTCAGACAGCCTTGTTTTTAGAATAAGTAAATCAGATACTTCTCCTTCTAATCCAATGCAATAGATTGTTTCCAAGTACCTGCTTTTGAGCTAGGAAGTTTGAGCAAAAAGACACCTTGTATGCTGGTGCTTTTTCGCTCCCAACATGAGGAATCTTTTATAAATTGAGTTAATCTTTCTTGCATAGACATGTGGGTTGATATGGTTATATTTGCAATAAATTATAAAGAGATTTTTCTCAAGTGTATCTATAGCTTTATTATCCTATGAAAACTTCAGGCTCTCATTCCACAGGGAAATACTCCTCAGCAATACGAATATCACCAATTATTTACTTTCTTATATCAATAGGCGTATCTCTACAGATCAGTGGTTCCAACTGGGATATTGTATGGCATGGTGTTGGCAATGTTGAAACCTTCTTCACTCCTCCTCATTCAGTCATTTATTCAGGCGTAGCATTAGCAATTGGGAGTGTAATAGGAGGGATTATTCAAGCTGCTTTCACAATACGACAACAAAAGAAAGATGTTACGTGGTTTGTACTATTTCCTTCATCCTTACCTTTATCGCTAAAACTAGCTGCGATAGGATGTATATTACAGCTCAGTGCTGGTCCTTTTGATTTCTTGTGGCATACGCTGTTTGGATTTGATGGATTGTTAAGCCCTCCTCATTCTGTATTGGCTGTTGGTATGTTAACGACAGCTTTAGGTGCATTAATTGGGATTTATAGCCATTGTAGTAATCATAGTAGCAGCAAAATCAACAATACGTCGTCATCCTCAACGTTTTCAAAACTATCCCTTATTATTGGATTTGCAGTATTTTTGATGGTAGCTGTCGGTATTGTCTTGATGTTTACACTCCCCTTCTCCAAAGGTCAATATTTTGACTTCAATCCCAATCCACTTGCTGCTTTGGTTGCAGCATCTGTTTCCATCCCATTTATACTTGGCATCTGCTTATTTATTGCAGCAAGAATCTCTTCTTTTGCGACTAATAATAGAATACCCCTTCATATTAACTTCCATAATAGCTGTAATCATGACTATACAATCAACAACCACAATAACTTCCAATTCATATTTCGCATGGCTTTTTCCTGTCTATCTATTGAATATAATTCCGGCTTTGGTTGCAGATATTCTGATATTCCGATATTCACAGAAAAGGGAGGGTTCGTCATTATCGTCTAAGGTAGACTACACTACAGATAATAAAGCAAAGAAATGGTATTTGATTGCATCTATTATTGTTTCAATATTTTACATAACACTTTTCTTTCCGTGGACAATTGATGTCTTTGGAGGATATTTTGAACCGCCAAACACATTAAGAATAGAACAATTTTTCGTTCAACTTTTGATTCCTATAATTCTGCCCTGTGTGGTACCACCATCCATAGTCTCTTCCCTGTTAGGAGGACTGGTGGCTCAGCGACTGATATATTCAAGGAAATTAACAGTATAATTCTATCCTGAAAGCGAAATCCAGCAA
>JBPCNB010000655.1:0-6006 GCA_051001675.1 Nitrososphaeraceae archaeon
AAAAATAGTGCCCATATGGGGAGAGGAAATAATTGTCCAAAAGAGGAAGGTAAAATTAGGCGAAATTGTAATTCGAAAGAGAAGAATTATTGAAAGCAAGAAAATTGATATCGATATCAAAAGAGAAGAGGTAATAGTGGAATATCCTGATGGACGTAAGGAAGAACTGGAAACAGCACCCCCAAGAGAGTAAGTCAAAATAAGACAATTTTACTGAAGAAGTGAAAAAGTGAGAAGTTATTATCTAATATTTTCGAACTTTGAAATAGCTGAGGAACAGATTGAAGATGCAGGACCAAGACCACATGTTCATTAGCAGGATTTGAACTTCAAACTCCCATTTGATCTGTTGCATCTTTAATGAAGACCAAAAAAGACAATTCTTCGTAATCCTCCTCATTTCATCCTCTAAACCGGCTGTTTCCTATTCATTCGAGCATGTAGAGTAAGTTTGGCATAATGATACGGATGATGTGAAGCTAACAATAGATCCTTCCTAGTCAAAATGAAAAGGAGAAAATAAGTGGCAGGTTCAAATTCTGAATACCTGAAAACGGAAGTTCATTCTCTGGATTATGGTAATCTTGTGGCGACTATCGGAATTCAGGTGAATTCGAATAAATCATAATACAATTTTACCATTGCTAGCATTGATATACGAGGGTTTAATTCAGGGTAAAAAGAATGGTAATAATAATAGGAATATTCAAGAATTGACTAATACTCAAAATGAGAAGTATGGTTCTATAGAAGACATATTCATTCTTTGTGAAACATGTCACTGGTGCGCTACCTTCTTTGACAAGTCTAGATTACCGACAAATACCTGTCCTGACTGTTCAAACAGTGAAATTTCAAGTTTTCCTATTTTGCCCAATGAAGAGTTTGCCTTCAATTATAGTGAAAAACGTGGAGTAGAACTAGACTTTAGACCAAGAAGAAAAATAGGTTAATATTGGATTCTTATGGTTATGGAGATCTGAACTGCTCATTTATTTTCTTGAGCTCGACCAGCTTTAATATAGTCTATATCATCTGCATAAGGAACTTGTTTAAACAAGTTTTAGGGCTAAAAGTGCTATAATCGTATAGGTTCTCGGTGGCTTGTTGTTATTCTTTGTTCTTGTTGCTGAGTAAATGTTTTATTAACTTGATTGATGGAATATCTAGCTGACTAGTATATTGCGTGGCGACCACTCTGTTGCAGTAGTACAGATGAAATCATCAGAGAGCAAGGAAGAGAACCTAAAGACATCAATTGACTTTATCAGCGAAGCGGCAAATAGAAAAGCATCAATAGTCTGCTTTCCAGAATTTCAAATGGCATTTTCACCTCTGAAACAGCCACCGAAAGAATTAGCTAAGGGGGTGGCGGAACATGTAAATGGAAACTTTATCTCTGTTATCTGTCGTGCTGCAAAACAAAACAGGATTAATGTTATAGCCGCAATTTACGAGAAAAACAGGAATAAGAAAGATTTTAGGGTATACGATACTGCAGTTGTGATAACTAAAGAAGGCCAGATAACCTCTATTTATCGCAAATTGCATTTATATGATGCTCTGGGTTTCAAGGAATCTAAGAAATTAATTCATGGGAATGTGATTGAAAAACCTGTGTCCACTTCAGTTGGAAATGTGGGGCTTATGATTTGTTATGACATGCGTTTCCCTGAAATGTCTAGAATTCTGACGGTAAAAGGTGCAGATATATTAGTTGTACCATCTGCATGGATTCATGGTATCATGAAGGAGGAACATTGGAGGACAATGGTTATGGCAAGGGCAATTGAGAATGGTTCGTATCTGATTGCACCAAATCAAGTTGGTAATATCTTTTCCGGCAGAAGCATGGTTGTAGATCCGTTCGGCAGGGTTCTTCTAGACATGGGAGACAAACAAGGAATAGAAATTGTTGAAATAGATAAATCTAGAATAAAAGAAGTAAGAGAATCCTTGCCGCTCCTGAAAAATCGTAGACTTGATGTGTATCGTGAAAACATCCAAGCATTTAGTTAAGCTGAATATGCAAATAATCTAGAGTCGTCGTTCTTTCTATTTATATAGCTTTCATTTCATATTATTTCACGTAGTAATTGTTGATGGAGTCTCTTGTTTAACTTGATATCTAACCTTTGTCTATTTCAACAATCTCACAAGGCTTAAAGCGTTTTTGAACGTAGGATCATTGCTATTAATACCATTTATTTATTGCCCAGTACGGTGACTAACATATCGTGTGGGATAGTAATTATATATTCTTCAATAACTTTGCAGCATTGACTATTTTCGCTCCTATCTCGGGTTCATTCTTTCTAAAGAGAATTAATGATTCAATTAAGCTATTCACTGCATAATCTATGATTGTCGCATAGTTATCCTTTCCAGCTTCGATTTCTTCTAGATGACTTTCCATAATTTTGGTAAATTTGGTTGAAATTATCTCTGTAGCATATTTTTCCAATGCTTCTATGACTACTATCCCTAGCTCCGTGCCCTCAATCATATCATTTTTATCAGAACTAATATAGTTACGAGTGTTCAGAATATCGATAATATCTGCTCTAGTAGATTTTGTGCCAATCTTCTCTCTCTCCATTCTTTGTAATAGAGTAGAAGGGTTGTACCGAGTTGGAGCTTGTGTAAATTTTTCGAGTATGGTTATCATAGTATCTTTTAGAATGTTGCCTTTTTTTAGTATGGGTACGAGGGATTCTCCCAGTTTGGGATATGATTGATAAAAATACGTCCACCCTTGATCCAGGTGTTTCTTTCCTTGTGCATTGAAAATATAATTATCATTCACTTCAATTGATAATGTTGTATTTAGACTTGTAGATGGACTCCCAAGAGTAGCAAAGAATCTTTTAACAATTAGATCATATACTCTAAATTCCATCTGATTCAGTTTATGGTTTGGATTTACTCCTGTTGGATATATAGCCGGATGCGCAGGGTCCACTCCTAGACCATCCCTTGGCGAAAGACTTTTGTTTTTTGAAAGCAATTTCCTGGCAAAGTCATCGTAATTGCTGCTAATTTGAGATAAATCTGAAATGACTTTGCTATAATCTATTGTGGTTGGAAGCCTCTGACTAGAAGTTCTAGGATAAGAAATCAAAGCATTCAGATAAAGCCCTTCTGCGATCGAAAGCGTATTTTTGGGAGTAATTGTGAATAATCTATATGCTTCCTTTTGTAGATCACCTAGGTTAAAGGGCGGTGGCGGATAAAGTGTGACCTTGTTTGTCTTGATTTCTTTAATTAATCCGGTTTTTCCTGTACAGTCATTAAATACAGCGTTTGCTTCTGATAACGTAACTACCTTTCCCCTCTTGTAATATGCATTAATTCTCAATCCATCTTTTTCAAATATTGCAAGTAAGACCCAGTATGGAATTGGGATATGTTCCCTAATTTCTATTTCCTTGCGTACTACAAAGGCAAGTGTAGGTCCTTGTACCCTTCCAATTGATAGATTACGAAACCTGTCTTTACTCCACGCTTTAAAAGAATGCAATAATGCTCTCGAAAGATTAACTCCATAGATAAAATCGATCATATGTCGGGATCTACCTGCTTCCGCTAATCTTCTATTAGGAGACAGTAGGTTTTCAAATGAAATTCTTATCTCATCGTCAGTTAGGGTAGAAAATTTAGCTCTTAAAGATTTGTCATATTTGTTCTTACATGCGTATTCTAGAATATTGTAGCCAATTACCTCTCCTTCTTGATCATAGTCACAGGCATGGATAAAATCTGTCGCATTTTCTGATATTTCAGATATCGTCTTTATTAGACGTCTCAATTTGCTCAAATTTCTATGTATCGAATAAACTGGAGCCCATTCTAAATCAAATGTCGGATAAATATTGAAAGCTCTCGTGACATCAGCCAAGCGGTAAAGGTGACCAACTGCTGAACAAACAACATAGTGTTGACCTTTGTCCGAAAAAACATCCAATATCTTAACTCCGTTTGAAAACATGATTTTTACGTTATTCTTGCTTAGTGCTTGTGCTATCCTAGTTGCAGAATGGGACTTTTCGCAAAGTACGAGTGTAAAGGGTTTATTTATTCTGGTTGTAACCAAATTGAATTTTCCCCTACACGAATTTAAGACAGTATCAGATTTCATGTCGCCAGTTTAGACTATGACTTTAGCTCATCTTAGCGGTCCGGTAAAATAAGCTAATACCGAACGGGCTGATCCTAAAGGGAACAGCATGACCTATCTTCTTGACCAATTTATAGCCTGAATATCTCCGCCACTAGAATTTCTAAAGTATGGCACATTATTATTTGACCTAAATGCAACTCTCGGCTCTGAGCTGGTTATTGACATGCATGAGTCTATTACCGTCAGCACTAGAGAATTCCCAATCAGAGCTTTTAACATCCCATATACCTATGGCAACTGTAAGCTTAAATATTTAATCATAGTTGAATACTACTATTTTATCGGGTTACCAATTTTTATGCATGAAATTGAAGCTTATATTATTATTTTAAATATTAAAGTGAATTTCCTATAGACAGTAGTAGTATTGGCTATTAGCAGTAACTTAAATCATGAATATACTCCTAGCGATGAGAAGTTTAGTAATACAAACTTATCGCGTTTCATGAAAAAGCACAAACTTACCAGTTATCAACGACTTGTGCAACAGTCAAATAAGAATATAGAATGGTACTGGAATGCAGAATTAACTTATCAGGCGGAACAGAAATAGGCGGAGCCATTGTCAGTACAGTACCAATTATGTCTCTCAAACCTTGCACAGCTGAAAGGAGAATCGATAGTTGCATATATAATCTTGAAAAAGGAGTATCAAAGCAATAATAAAAACAGCGAGGTTGAGAGTAAGTTAAGAGGAGAAATTATTCAATCTGTTGTCAATGGTATTGGCAATTTGCTCGTCCTGAACAAATCAATTTTGTAGATGACCTGCCAAGGACTGCAACTCGCAAAACAGTCAGACGAATAATTGGAGAAAAAAGCAAGCACCAACAATACTAGAATAACCAGATGTTTGAGCGTAGAAACTCCAATGCTTGAAGAAGTACTCAACCACTTTCACGATCTCCGAGTCATTATTGACCTCTGGGCTAGCACGGTGTGATATTCGCAATGAAGTCCGTGATTATATTATTTTTCAGAGAACCCTGGGCATGCACGATATTCACCATTACATTTCATACATCCTATATCTGGAAGGGATAGATCATCAGATAATTCATTATCATAATGTGATTCCTTTTCATGACCACAGATTCTACATATTAGTCCCAACATCTTCCCACCTGAATAAAAAGAGTCTAGTCTTAATGATGAGATGTGATTGTGAAATGCATCTTATTATTGTTGTGGCTAAAGATATCGATTGAGCACATTATGACTTTTGATCGAAGTGTCAAATCCGACGTATATGAAGAATACACAGCAGTCTTCGAGCTAGAGAACAAGTATACATAGAAGAACTTATGCTCACCTGACGATAAACATAATGACCTATAAATGATTTTAACTGTGCCTAGCATTATCTATTTTTCCTCCGCAGGTAGATTGCAACTCCGATTAGCGCAATTAGTAGAAAGATCAAAGTAAGAAATACACCTTCGTTATGTACGCTCCCTTCTGGAAGAATAGATAGGACAAAGGACGAGAGAATTATAAATATGTCCATGAAATTCACATATTATTAAATACATGCATGTCTTGTCAAGAAATTCTTCAAAATCTGTTATCACACTTTTGTTGATGTGTAATTGTCTCTGGTACCTTAACTGAAAACTGGAATTTCTCTGGGGTAGCCTTAACCATTCCAATGAAGGTGCCTTTAGTCATATGAGAATTAGAGTTAAATGGATGTATGATGAAAGAGGGTGACTGATACTAACTCTTCAGAGTACCCATTGTGGAGCGAGTTCTCCCTCATTTTCCTTTGGATGAATTACTGTACAATAGGCTCGAAGTCAGTTTTTGTCTAGCTTTCCTAGCAGCTG
>JBPCNB010000656.1:0-3076 GCA_051001675.1 Nitrososphaeraceae archaeon
TCCCGGCACTTGCTATCTCACCTTCTGCAGCATATTCTACCAATTTTGTCTTCTTGATGCGTAGGTCAAATAGCTTATCAAAGGCTATCGCAGCCGCAGCAGCTGATGCTGCACTACTGCCCATCCCATATCCTACTGGCACCCCTTTAGAGATTAGTACCTCCAAATCATAGACTATACCAAAATCCTCTGACATTTTTTTTATTACTAACCCTGCAGAATTGGATTCTAATTTGGAGGGGACAGAATTGCTACCATTGTAACCGTCTCCTGTTGCTTTGATGGTTATATGATTCGATCTCGTTGACATCCTGGATATTGTGATCTTGTCTTCAAAGACATCTAATCCCAGTCCAAATACATCATAGCCAGGACCAATGTTCGCAGTGGAGGATGGTGCATAAGCAACACACATAGATGCGAAATCTGATTGTCGCACATTCAACCGTTAGGTTCCTCTCCTTGATTAAGAATTCTAGACAGAGCCGCAGATAGAGTAATTATGCCATTCATCGTGAGGCTCGAGACAGCTATGATCCCATCCATGAATCCACTCCTACTTAAGGTTCTCGCTAGATCTTTGCATAGTAACGAATACTCAGAATCTTTTTCGCTATTGAGAGCTGATTCCAATAACGCTCCAGATGATGACCATCCAACTACTTCTGACAATTTGTCAATAATTAGATCTCTTTTGGTAAGAACGCCAATCTGTGGGGTCTTTAATCTCAATTTTATTGAAGAGGCCAATAAACTTATTGACACATAGTTGATAGGAGAGGACACAAGCATACCGTCAAAAATGAATAGAGTAGCTTTATTATCCGATTGGAATTGTGATACAAAATAAGGTCCACTTTCTCTGAAAGCAAATAGTTCTATTTGCCCTGGCGTATCGACCAAAACATACTCGGCATTTAAACTGTTGATCTCATCTTGAATTTCCTCTAGGCGTGTTGCAATCATGTCGCTTGCCATAATTAATGCGCCATTAAGGCCTAGTTGATAACTGCTCATCAGTGTATTAATGTCGATGTAGTTCCGAACGTCAACATCTGGTTCATACGGTAGGTCTAATGTCCCAGGGTCGAGGTTCAGACTAATACAAAATGAATTGCGGTCATTGTACCATTGTAGTAGTTTAGAAGTAAGGAGAGACTTTCCTGATCCAGCTGTGCCCGTAATAAATATCGTATTCATTAATGTAGGAATTATTCTATCTTATTTTATTAAATCATTCTAATCAACCTGAATATCCGCAATAAATTTAGTCGCCAGGCATAGAGCATTAATTTATACAAGACCGTTGTCATTTTCAAGATAATACCGTGAAATTTGCGTACCTATGCGTCTAGAATTATATTCATTAATGTTCCAAACCCAAAATATATTTTTTGTCATTTACACGTGGCTATATTTATGATCCCTATGCCCAGACTTTGAGTACTCGTGATGTTGGTGCTTTATCTAGTCACTGCCTTGACCTTCGATCACCATCAAAGTTAGTGTGGACTTTATTTTATCTATACGTCTCAGATGCCACGTTATTGTCTCCTTTAAAGTGTCAATCGTTTCTGCATTTACCTTTACCAGAATGTCATACGCACCGTACACTCCTGTGGCTTCTACTATACCTGGCAACTTGTTAAGTTCATTGATAATTTCATCTT
The DNA here is from genome assembly GCA_051001675.1 of Nitrososphaeraceae archaeon. Classification (GTDB taxonomy): domain Archaea; phylum Thermoproteota; class Nitrososphaeria; order Nitrososphaerales; family Nitrososphaeraceae; genus TH5893. Next base: position 1,671 of record JBPCNB010000656.1, read on the forward strand.
CGTAACCCAAGTCGCAATTAATTAGTACGTATGCTGAGGGCATTAATACGACTTAATTGTATTGATGTATTGGATATAAACCCCACGCATATTCACGCATATTCACAGGTGCTGAGGTTCGGATTGAGTGCCTGTAGTTTAGAAAAAACAACTGCACTAGATCACGGTTCTAACCAACGCAATATTCTTGTCATTTATATCTCTAAAAAAGAGAAAAATTTTACTCATCCAACAACTGCCATTAACTATTATATGGCTCGTGACATTAGAATCACTGACCGTTATTGAACTGGCGACTGCTAGCAATACCTGCGAGTATCGTGCCTTTGCTACTTATGCTTTTATTTACCCATATTACGCCTGAAGATCTATTTGCAGTAGGTCTAATTCCATTTGTAGTATCCTGTTTATCAGTAATGGGAAGAATTATGCTACAAGCTTTTCGTTTTAAATATTTTATTCGAGAGTTCATAGGACGTGATATTAGCTCTACTGCCAGCACAATATCTGCACGCTTAGCTGGCGAATTTGTAACGCAGACGACTCCATCATATGTCGGTGGAGAGCTGGTAAGGATTGCGTGGTTGACAAAGAAAGGAGTGCCTGCAGGAAAGGCTGCATGGTTAGCCACAATGGAAATTATCGCCGACGTATTGGTAGGAACAATGCTCGGATTTGTTGCAGGCGCTGTCGCAATTTACAATGGGGCTAGTTTTATCGGGGTTATAGTCATACTAATTGCAATCCCTACATTTGTTTTTTGGTTAGTGTTGATCATTTTTTCTGCAAAGCGCACATTGCGTCTGCCATCTTTCTCATTAGCATTAGTACAAAAATTTGTTGCCAAGGAAAGAGCAGAGCGTTTGATAAATTCGATAAATGATGCCATAGCTGATTTATGCAAAATGAGCAGAGCTAATTTCAATTCTAAAAAAGCAATTAGGACTTTTGCGATTGGAATAGCTATCACCGTTGTTGCCTTTCTCTTACAAGGTCTATCATTTATGGTATTGGCAAATGCAGTGGGATCGGATTTCGGTCTATTTGAATCCTTATTGGCTACATCTGCATCAACTGTACTAGCCACTCTGCCTATTACAATCGGTGGATCGGGGCTTGCAGAACTTGGACTTTGGGCCTACGTCTCAGACCTAAACAGCATTCCAGACTTGGATGATGTCATCAAAGACTCACAATTGAGTGTAATTATAGTATGGAGGATTGCTTCATATCATGTCCCGCTGGTAATCATGTGGATTGCATTAATGAAAACAATTGGAAAAACTCCGCTGAAAGACACAAGAAGTTCCCAATATTTGATATCAGACAAAGACAATAACGACTCTCCAAACTCCACTAATGGCCAAAACAACAGGATCGATAAATCCGACAATTCTGTATGACAA
>JBPCNB010000657.1:0-1115 GCA_051001675.1 Nitrososphaeraceae archaeon
ACATGGGAACTGGAAAAAATCGAGAATAACAAAACTAGACTCAAACTATTGCATACAGGATTTAAACCAGATGAAACAGCCAAAAAGCACGATCAAGGTTGGTCTCATTTCCTAGCTGAACTAACCAAGTATTGTGCTAAAAGAGAATAAAACAACATGGGAACGACAAAGGATAAACTATTCTTCTACTTCTTTTATTTAGCTTTTAGGGGCTAGTTGAGGTCTACACTTATGACATCCCTGAACTTGCTTCGACTACTGATACTATTCCAGTAGCAGTTGCATTATCTCTTAATAATACAGAAGAAGTTGATGAGAGATAACATCTCTTCTAATAATAAATTGGGAATACCCTTGCCAAGTGGAGTTGTTAGAGTAAACAAAGAGGATATCACTAGTACCAGTTCAGGTATTGACAGTCACCAGCAAATGATATTCATCGGAAAAGACAGTATTAATCTTATCCCAAGAAATGAAAATATAACACTACAGATAGGTAATGCTTTTAACATAGTAGGTCAGACATTAGTTAGCGAAACAAACCCTTCTGAGGATATCACTATATCAAACTACAACGTTACTTTAAGCAATCGTGAAATGAAACATTTGCAACTGTTTTAGTCAACGACAGCAATCTATAGTGATTGGCAGATACTTGAAAGCAGTATTCCATTTATTGAGAAGATGCTTCTACAATACAATTTACAGTTACAATTCCTCCAAACGCTCAAAGAAACTTTTGAATATACAATTCAGACAATAATATGATTCCATCTTACATTACCTCTTGTAGTAATAATAGCTTTAAATCAAATCAGTTCAAACCAGTATTGCCAGGGAGCCTCCTGTTTATTGAAGCTGATATGGTTCTTGGGTAAATGATATTAGCATCTTGAGAGTTTATTGACGATTGAAAATTACATATCTTTTAATTGCGACTCTTTTATTTCTTGTTGCCAAGTATGAATAAGGGTAACCTCAACTGTTTTGGTCTTTGAGTCATTATTGATAGGAGAGGTTTTATTACTTAAAATAAATGCATATGCATCACTTACTGATGGTTTAAAGATATCATTGATTCTTTCTCCACTATTTCTGTAGTGTAATTTCACATC
>JBPCNB010000658.1:0-4535 GCA_051001675.1 Nitrososphaeraceae archaeon
CCTTTATAGTACTGCCATACAGACCATAAATTTCTCCAGTATTGTTACTCACATAGTTCCAAACTTCAGACCCAATTGGCAGAATTTTAAAAGTAGATTTCTGTGAGTCATCCATCATATCATATACAACCTGACCAATGACAATTTGATTATCTTTTGCAAATGTGGTCATTTTAGCTGCAATACTTATAGTATAACCCAAAATATCGAAATGCGATTTTTTTACTTCCTGCTTATCCTGAACAGCCGATAAACGAGTACCCCAACCATACTGCACTACTACGTTCTCCCCTACATCAATGCCTACCCGTACTCCCATCTCTGGATAATCATATTCATTTAGAATTGGATTCAAGCCCGCACGCATTATTTTGATCATAGAGCGTGCACAATTTACAGCATTAGCGCAAGGCAAATATTTATCTTCCAAATTTACAGGGAAAAATGCCAAAACTGAATCTCCAACATACTTTAACACATAGCCTCCATAGGCTGCTATAATAAGTGACATTTCTTGAGTAAATGTCTGAATTATAGTTGCAAGCCTCTCGACTGGTATAGTCATTGACATCGTAGTCGAGCCTACAATATCAATGTGTAAGATTACAAACGTAACTTTGGATTTTGCATACTTTTCAAGAACATTCTGTGCTTCTTCCACCACTAAGATGTTAAATTCTGGTACTGCTCCTCTGAGAGCCTTCCACATACTATGCTGGGCATGTTTGATAGCTAGGTCTACACTAACAACTGCATCAAGATAAAACATACCTACCGAGGAAGCATTTGAAGCTCGTGTGGCAGCTTTATGTTTTCTTTCCTTTTCACTGGCTTCTTCCGTTATAGCTTTATGCACTTCGACTCTGCTGATATCCAGCTGAGTTGAAATCATATCTGGTAAAAACCCAGAATTATACAAGTTGATAATGGTTTGTCGATGTTGGTGTTGTTGTTTTCCCGTATCCACTAATTATAGCACCTCTATCTGTGGCTTTGCATTACTTTAGATACTTAATTTGCATAGTACATATCATATTTCTCTTTTCACTTATTTATAATAACTCACAAACTAATGATAGGTCATATTACCAATATCTAGCCCAGAACTATAATTATTCGACGTCAACCGCCATATACATAGATTTCCTCAGTTTGCTATCGGTATGCTTTGTGCTGCTTCTCTTCATCTCTCTCATGAGCAGATTCTTTATAATACCGTCGTTATCTGAAAGCAACTATATTATGATTCGACATCTTCTAGTATCCTCTCTTTCTTGAGGCTAACCGGTATCATACATGCTCCCATGTGATCCTTTTTCTAGATGCTCTATTCTCTCTTCATTCGAATCAAATCTTGTTCCACATACAAAACATTGAAAACCAGCACTTGTTCTTGGATAATCCACTGTCATCTGTTCAGCCTGTATAATTGCATGCCCGATGTATAGAGCTTCACGCATCGAGTATTAATCTCTATAGGAATAGCGGTGTACAACAGTGTTAAGAAGACTCATAATATATTCAACATCTAAGGAGTTAACATAAAGTGAATGGTAAGAATGGCGTTATGCTCGCAGAGGTGCTCAGCATTTTAATTAAACTATGGTACAGGTAATCTCTTGCTAGCAATTTAGACAGTAATCACCATAGAACCTTTCATACCAAGATATGAAGGAAGAATACCCTCTAAGCTGAAAGAGTAGATGATTGAACTACGGACACAGTTAAATTTGAATTGTGAATAATATCGTCGAATAGTGAACAATAAGTAAATAACAATGCATAGGAAATATGAAGGTCATGGAACAATTTCCTTTGTCACAGATAACCAATTTGAATGCAATTTTGAACTAAATTATTACGACAGCGGAAGAATAACACTCACATGCCATCTCCCTCTTTCTACGCAATATCTTACAATATTAGAGAACGAAGCAACAAAGGATGAAAAAATTGTTCTAGAAGCTTCATTTAAAGGTGTCACTCCAGATGGCGGCAATATCGCAATAGAAAAAATGGGCCTCGATAGAACTACCGCTCATCCCGACCGGGTTGGGTCAAATATATTCTACGATGGAAGAAATTTGAGAATCACTGATTGGATTTTGTCTGTAAGTGGAAAAGGATTGTTTATTTTTGTAGTGATTTCTAACGTAGAAATCGACTATTCGTTATTAAAAGAAAATGAGACGGTAATAAGTAATTGGTATCTCGTCAATTTTCATTTTGCAGGCAACGAAAGAAGTACTGAAAGGCTCCCGAACTGGGATAAATTTTCTGTAAACAGTGATGGACTGAATCTACAATTAATTCAGTCTATAGGATATCACCAGATAATAGAAGAACTCATTCAAACAGGTAAAAATGATATAACTACAGATGCGGAGGTCGTAGCCAAATTCAGAGAAATTCCTGCTGTATACGATAAACTAATTCAACTGTGTTGGATATTGTCATTCGCAACCTCAAATTGGGTAATGCCATTGTTTAATGACATCTTTTTACAAAGCAAGATGGGACATTCTACCCTTTATCCCAGAATGCTAGCTTATCCCTTCATGAAAGAAAAACACGTTGTAGAGATGTACGACAGCAATTTTTTGATCGAAGATTTTGCGAAAAAAGCATTAGAAAACTATAATACAATGAAGGATGATTTTGGGCTAAGTGCGATCTTAGAATATTACCTTGCTGCGATTAGACAAAAAACACCTGAGGCAGAATTTCTGATGGGTATGATCGCTTTTGAGTGTCTAAGCAGTTATGTCCCCAAATATGCTGCAAAAAAGAATGAGCAGCTTGTCAGTAAGGATGTGGAATCAAAAAAGAAGGCAATAACTAAAGTAGACAGAAGTCTTGATCTCAGGTTGAGTGATAATCAAATTGAGGAAATTGCGAAGGAGGTAGCCTATAGTTCCATAGGCTTGAAGGACAGTCTACGGTACATTTTCCAAAAGTTTGACGTACATTGCAGAAATGATGATTTGAATGCGTTGGTTTCTATTCGTGGCGCACTTGTACATTCAGGAAAATATCATGACTTCGAAGAGCTGATGAACAAAATAGATATACTTTTCCAACTTGCTTACCACAATCATTCTAAGTATGCTTGGATGGCACGGAGACGTTCGAAAACTTTTATTTTAACCCGTGTTCCCGATCATAATAAAGCTGGGTTCGGGTTTGATCGAAAGCGAACTTATTGGCTCTAACAATAGGTCAGATTACTAATCATTTAACTAGTAGGAAATAATGTCAACAATCATTAGATGCCCAGTTACATCCCGAATGCGTTCGAATTCTAACGCTTATTTCGATGCTTGATAAAAAAAGGGTTATCGAGGTGGAAACTATAACGATTGGTTCAGGACTGACAGAGGAAGCGAGGCGACCTATTCCAACTCATACTACTAATCACATTTTTTGTCGAAAAAAGTTTAAGAATAGATGCGGATCATGAGGTACTTTATATCTCAAACTTTATAGATATTTTTGTGTGTTTGTTTAGCCTTTGAATTAGATAACTGTGGGTATAATTACGGGTCTGTGTATACGGAGCAAAGAATAGTGATTCGAATGGAATATCTAATCATGGAGAACAGTTTTACAACTCCGTTATCTAACAAATATTCGCTCTGTATTTGATTTTCTTTTTATCCGTAAATGATAATACCATTACAGTTAAGGTGTATGAAAGTCTCCAAATTCAACAGAAACAAAGCCTTGGATCCCCTCCAAAAATATAGAATAGCACAGAATAAAGCCAATTATCTAGCTACCAGAGGCAAATTGCGAATACTGGATTCATTTCATACTGAAAACCAAACTTGGGGAGCTCTGTGCAAAGCATGGACAGGATATAAAATTGGTTTGAGTAAATATGAGTTGGAGAAAATGAGATACTATGCACTAGTCATTCAGAAACTGCAAAGGGAACTAGGAATACAAGTAGCATCATTTCCCAATCTAGACATATATCCTGTAGAAGGAGAAACATGTTCTCAGGGTGACGATATTACATACTATAATGTAGAGCATATATCAAAAGAAGACATGCGGGAATGGTAAAGTGGACTTGAGGTTGTTCAGGAATTGTGTGATTACGACAATGCAATCATACAATGACTATCATTATCCTAACGTTATTGGGACTGCCTCTGTATTGTTCATGCATACGTATAGCTGTATATCGATATATCCTTCAGCACAAACAATATGCGCTCATTTGAGCGCATCCCGTCCTAATTAGGAATAGTAGTACCGCTAGCGAGCTTTTTTCTATCTTCTTTTCGTGCTGTTTTCCTATCAGTCAATACCTGAAATAAGAGTACTGTATCCTATCTAACTTTTTATTATTTATAATATTATGTTATGAGATGAAACGCATTCTTTACTGAGAAATTAAATAACTATTAATGATATCGACGCTCTGACTCTTTTATAGGATAATCATTGGCGCTCATATCGCGTGTTTGCATCAAGCCTTCGTCATCAAATTCCCAATGTTCATTACCATGGGTACGCATCCATTGGTT
>JBPCNB010000659.1:0-1706 GCA_051001675.1 Nitrososphaeraceae archaeon
TGGGGTTCCTAAAGAAGGAGAAAATGAAATGACTTCAAGGATCTCTTGTCTAGCTTATCCTAATAATCATACTAAATTTTCTAGCGTAAATATTACTGGTGCACCACAAGATGGCTTATCGTCGCAACCCCAGCAGACCAGCCCTCAGCCTCTGCTGCAGCACGAGGGAAGGCAAACCAATCCCAACTCTTACACACCATATAGCCTTGCTTTACCATTAAGCAAATCTGATAGCATAAATAGTATTGATAAGGGTGCTAAAATGATAAATTCGTGGGGAGGGTTATCGATAAATTATTCATAATCTTCAAGTAACTTGCTTAAAATGGCCCCCTATCATCATTGTCTGATTCTTGCTATCAGATTCAGGCAAGGGAGGTTTAGGGCCGGACTGATAATAATAGAAAGACTTCATTTGCATGCGTCATTAGAGAGGTGAAGATACCATCTAGTCTTTATTAGCCGCTTGCACGATTTTTTCTTCATTGAAGAGATGGCAATTAGAATCTATTTCTGTCTCCTTACCAGCCGTGTCCATACCAATGTGATGAATATTACATCTACAATAAAAGCAGGGTAGAGTAGTTTTACACTATCAGGTAGATTACGATAACTATCCAGTATGTCTGTATATATTTCCGAGTATGAGTCACCAACTATGTCTGACCCTATTTGTTCGTAGTTTACACCTTGTAGATAAAGCTAGAAAGTAAAGCCTCTGAGACGGGGAAAAAATATAATGATGTCGCTTGCATGCTTAGGTAACATCCTGAAGACATAGGACCCATTTGCTGATCGACCTTGCACAATCATTGCCATAGACCTTCTGCACTCATTCCAGAGCATTTCTCATTATCTGTACGTTCTTGATTCTAAAAACGTCCACACAGTAGTCAATTATATCTTGAATGAGTATCATGGCATTTTCATCTGATTCTTCCGTACTATTTACCTTCCAATTTGACTGTATATTGTTCGAAATATTCTTGTGCGCCAATCGTTTCTCTGGTTTTCTTAACTTCGGAGTCACTTTGGCTTAGATTAGGTATTCTGAAGGAGAGTTAAGGACTCTAGTCATTCCATAATATGATAGTTTTCCTCTCGCGGTTAAGCTTGCGCTCCTTTCGATCTAAGAAATTAAGAAGTATTTGTAGTTACGATAGTTTCTATTTAATCATGACTAACAAAAAAAGGTACGATTTTTCCCTATATTGGAGGTATTCCATTTAATAGGTACTGCGGCTTTATTCACAATAGACGAAATGACGAATACGCCCAGCAGGAGCAAAGACGAAGTAATAGGCCTCATATTGGAGGCCGCCCGGGAGGGATCATCAAAAACAAATATTATGTATAAATCGTTTGTTTCTTACGATAAGGTAGAAGAATTACTTTATCATCTTCTAGAAGACAATTTGCTTGAACAACAGAAGGGAGAGTTGACATATAGGACTACGCAGCAAGGTATCGATTTATTAAACAAGTTGAACCATTGCGAGAATGAATATGAAAACATCGAGAGCATCACCGATATCAACAATAACGCTGTCGATACAGCCCTAGGTTCGGCTTCATCCATGAGTTCTGACCTCGCCGCGAGTCATTTTAACAAAATCCTTGTTATAGGACTAGGACAATTAGGACTACCTGTAGCTAAATACGTCAAAGACAGAGGATTTGACGTGTATGGATATGATATTAGCACA
>JBPCNB010000660.1:0-1310 GCA_051001675.1 Nitrososphaeraceae archaeon
GTTTCGTGCAATGGTACCGTTTATGTCAGAGAACGTTCCAAACCTTACAGGAAAGAATATTTTTTTGGCGTAGGACAATACGATCCTATAGTTCCACGTGAACAGACGCTTTTTGGTTTTTTCGAAAAGGCAGGAGCAAATGCGGTCCTACATTTTCAAGAAAATTCTGGTCATGAACTAGGCTATGATGAAATCTCCGCACCTAAGGATTGGTTATCTAACTTACCTAAAAATCCGCCATAATTTATAGTCAGAAGGTTGCAATTAGCATTTCCATCGCATGCAAAATTTGCTTATATGTTAAACCTTTTTTTCAGGATATGATTATTTGCATAACAAAAATCTAAACCTTTTAAGTTTATATTTTGCGACTTTCTATTTGACGTAATGAAGATAACCCGTCAACCTATCTTATCGTTCGTATCATATAAAATATAATTTCGGTTTACCGACTACATACATGCATATATGAGAGTTATTCGGCGGCCAATGCAAAGGCGTATCCAATCTATCTGACCGACATGTACTACGATGATTGGTTTACAGTATAATTATTCTATTATTTCACAATAAATACTGAACTTAAAAAAGCCGTACGAAAAATATGCTATCATCCAAGAATGTAAAGTACTTAAGGAGCGTTTGGTAAATGGAAGATCTCATCAGCAGCAGAAACAACATCAACTTACCCGTCATATCCGGATTCTATTGCTGCTAATTCCCCTCCTATAAAGAAATCTATATCATCTGCAGCAGAGGCAACTTACTCCTCATATTCGGATACTAAAACTAATTCTCCTCACACAAGTTCAAAAGTAAATCAACAACAATCGCAAGAACTCATAAAACCCGTAGCAATATCTTTAATGATAGCAATAGGAATTGGTTTGCATAATTTTGGTGAAGGGCTAGCGATTGGCGCAGCAGTTTTGTTGGGTGAAATCGCTCTAAGTACTTTTTTGATAATAGGGTTCACTTTACATAATACAACTGAGGGGCCTGCGATAGTAGCGCCACTAGCTAAAAGCAGGAAGTTAATGCTACGAAGACTAGTATTAATGGGTATAATCGCAGGAGCACCAACCATAGCGGGAGCTTGGATAGGAGGATTCTTGTACTCTCCTGTTGCAACCATAACAATGCGACGGTACGAGGACAAGCAATAAATTAGTTAAACTGGTGATTAAAAATTTGGTTAGTAGGAGTTTGAATAATGGATCAATGTTACCTAGAGATACTAGACTCGATTCGATCCGCTATGCTAACCATGCGAAGAAAGAAGAAGACTTTCGCACAGAAAGAATGGAAGA
>JBPCNB010000661.1:0-2930 GCA_051001675.1 Nitrososphaeraceae archaeon
TTCTTGCTATAAAACTGCCTAAGATCGATGGTTTTGAACTGTATCACGAAATAAAAAAGAAAGACAACAACGCTAATATCTGTTTTCTGACAGCAAGTGAATTGTATTATGAGGAATTTAGAAAGAAAGAGTACTATGCGTTAGACAGAAACATGTTTATTCGAAAGCCGATAGAAAATGAAGAACTGGTAAAAGAAATAAACAAAATGATCAAGAGACAAGATTGAAATACGAGGTAAGATTGAAATTGCATTCATATTTGGTGCTATCGTATATAGTATCCATCTAATCCCTCTATCCATAATATTGGCAGAATATTACGGTCTATCGTATGAAACGTTAACTATTTAATAATAGGCAAGTCTTCATAATAATAATCAGTATTCAAACTGTAAGGCTAGATAACCATGTCTTCTTCCAATTATCAAGAGCATCAAAGTAGAAGGGTGTTTATTCTGTTTACAAAAACTGTACTTTCTCAATTGGCTTTCTAATAATATCTTTAGACTGGAGTGTGGGAAATATACTCATTATTTCTTCTGTTGCTTCAAGAGCACAAAGGAAGACAACTTTATCTAATGCTTTTAGTTTATAATAGAGTTGTAGTCCCTTGAATCTGGCTGGAGATTATACTCTGCTGAGTAAAATGCATTAATGCTCCCTGTGGATCTGTGAAAGTCTCTATTTGGTAAAGCACCGCCTTTTCTAAGAATGTTTTTTAGGTAGTCAGACTGTCTTGATCATCATCTACTGTTAAGAGATTGGGAATTTGCTTTTGTTGAGACTGACTTATCTTACTGGCTTGCAACATTATCCTTTTATATTTCGTAACTCTATTGGAGACACAGAATAAATTGGGTATGGACTATTTTTTAATGGACTCACAATAAGGAAGTTAACCCATCATTTTGAAATTTTATTCCAAAACCGATTCTAAATGCTAAGCTGATAAAAAAAGAAAATGAAATATATATTATAATAACAGGAATTATTCACTTCTTGTTAAGTTGAAAATCAAACTCTCGATTTACCTTATATAATCCAATCAATTAACTGAGTATTAGATTTGACGGTATCCTCTTTTCCTTCTACCGGGGATGAAGAACAGGAATTTACTAGAGTATATTACGGAACTGACACTGTCATAGATACTGTACTACAGTTTTTGAATAAATCAAATAATATTATCTATGCTTGCGTGGACCAAACACGACCATCATTAACCATTGATATTGCATTATTAAAGGAAGCTTTTCTTGATGCAAGAAACAGAGGGGTAAAATTGTTTTATGTCACTGAAATTAATAGGGATAACCTATCCTACTGTAAACAACTATTAACCATGGTAGATGAGCTTAGACATCTAGATGGAATAAAGGGGAATTTTTACATAAGTGAGACAGGATATCTTGCTCCTGCTACCCTTCATGAGAAAGGAAAACCGGCGTCCCAAATCATATACAGCAACGTTAAGGAGCTCATAAATCACCAAAGATATGTGTTTGACACATTCTGGGACAAAGCCATTGTTGCGCAACAAAGAATTAGGGAAATAGAGGAAGGAAAAGAACCAGACTTCTATGAAGTTATTACTGACAATGAAAAAGCAAGCCAAATTCTGATTGATTTAGCAAAGTCAGTAAAGAAGGACGCACTTTTTTTCCTTCCCAATGATAAAGCTATGTTAAGGCTTGATAGAATGGGTTTAATCGACTATACTATAAAAGCATCACAGAATGGAGCAACTGTAAAGATTATTTGTCCAATGTCTGAGGTAAATGCCAACGTTGTAAGAAGATTCTCTGCAAAAGCACCACAAATACAAGTTGTAAATGGCAATAATTCACCATATGGAATGTATATTGTAGATAATGAGAGGTTCCTTAGAGCTGAACTTAGACAACCAGAAGCCGAAAAATTCTCAGACGCTATTGGATTAGCTGTATATTCTAATAGAAGAATTACTGTTGACTCCTTTAAATCAATTTTTGAATTACTTTGGAATGAGCGTACATTAGTCGAAGAGCTGAAGAGAACGGATAGTATGCAAAAAGAATTTATTAATATAGCTAGTCACGAAATGAAAACACCTACCCAAGCCATTATGGGGTTTTCTGAGATGTTAGAACAGTATCCTGAAAGGAGAGGGGAGATGATAGAGGCAATAAAAAGGAATGCTAGGAGACTTCATAAACTTACCAACGATATTTTAGACGTATCCAGGATAGAGAGCCAGAACTTAAGACTGAATAGAGAAAAAGTGAATATGAATGAAAAAATACTAAATGTTATAAACGATGTAAAGAGTCAAATCCGCAATCCTGATAAATTACAAATAGTTTTCTCAGAGCTAAAAGAGCCATTATATGTCGAAGCAGATAAAACAAGACTGTACCAAGTTTTGGCAAACCTCCTTGCTAATGCTATTAAATTCGCCAAGGAAGGAACCATATCTATTAGTGCAGTTGTGAAAGATAATAATCAAGTTATTATTACAGTAATAGACACAGGCGCAGGTATAGACCCTGAAATAATGCCACGGCTATTCACAAAATTTGCTACAAGGTCTGATGTAGGAACAGGACTAGGACTCTATATTTCTAAGAACATTGTTGAAGCCCATGGAGGGAGAATGTGGGCTGAAAATAATAAGAATGGAAGAGGCGCTACCTTTGCAGTAAGCTTACCATTGTTAGAAAAAAAATAAAGTGTAGACTCAAAAATTAAAAAGAAACTCGACTAAATTTTATTATTCTTCCTGCCATACTCCTAAGGTATTTTCTTATGGTTCTTCTAATGCTGCATAATTACCCTTCTAATATCTTTAGTTTATCTTTTATAACTCTGGCTCCTAGTTGTTTTGCTTTGCTGATATAATCATCTATTGATTCGACATTAACAAATTGTGACGATCCTTGTTATGGTTGGGG
>JBPCNB010000662.1:0-8034 GCA_051001675.1 Nitrososphaeraceae archaeon
TCAATATTTAAATAAAATTGAAAACATGGTTTACAATGGGTATTACAATCAAGAGGATATCAGTCATTATTAGTGTACTCACGCTGTCCGCTTTGACTCTAGCAGCGTCTTCGTATTCCTTTTCTTCTTCTTTTTTCCTGTTTGTTGACGCTCAAAAAGATCAAAAGCCTCAGGTAAAAATCACATATCCTGAAGCTGATCAGCATATACCGTCAGGTAGATTAACAATATATGGAACCTCTTCAGACAGCCATTTAACATTTTGTCAAGTATTTGTTCTTCTAAATGATGAAAAGCCTTATCAAAATCCTACATCTACTAGTAAAGAGGGTAAGGACGACTATTCTAAATGGACATTTACATTCGATCCTTATTATTCTCTTATCAGAGAAGGAACAAACGAAATAGTTTCAAAAGTCATCTGCCATTATAATGATGGTACCAGCTCAAACTCATATAATAAAATAAACGTTACAGGAGTAGGGACAGCAAGAGCTGACTTAATAAATCAAAGTCAGCAAGCTACTGGTATTGCACATTATCCTTCCCCTTCAACGTCTGGGGCTCCACTTCTACCATCGGCGGCACCAACAATAGTATCTCCAGCTCAAGCTCAAGAAAAACAACAGGAATATTCTTCTCCGACCCAAGTGCCAACTCCGGAAGCGGAGACAAATAGAACTACCACCACAACAGAGACCTTCTTTTGGCCGGAAGCCAAGGAGGAGATATGTGACAATGGTATTGACGACGATAGAGATAGCTTAGTCGATGTTGATGATTCAGGAGACTGTATCACACAAGCACAAAAAAGGCCTAACGAAGAATCTGCTCCTAATGATGTCCCTACTCCGAACCCTAATCCTAATCCTAATCCACCAGTTGGTCCCTTCTTTATTCCTCGTCAATAACATCATCAACCATAAGCATACCTGGATAAAGAAATATCGAGGCTGGGGTGTTGCCTTCTTTCTTCTTAGGTATATCGCGTCCTATTTATGTTGCCTTTTATTTGCTGCACAATAAGGAGATTGATTCAATTTCTCTTAATACACTAAGACTTTGGTTATCACAAAGCTTTGATGAGACAGATGAAAAATTTGACAATGAAGAATTCCAAGCTTATATTAACAAACTATATTGTTGAGCCAGTCGTCTTAGAACTAGTCATCTCAGAAAATATGTACCGTTATGTGATAAGAAGGCGCTTTTAGATGGAATGTAATTGATCACTAATAATAGTAATGCCGACTATTATAATATGGCAATACTTAATGGGAATAGGACGCAAAATAATGACAAGCATTACTATTTGGATAGCAATGTTAATTGGTAAAAGAGTAATAAAGAGAGTAAGTAGGCGACGGTGAGTGAGCAGCTGTTCTAGATTGCTTTATTATTACCTTACTTAGGCAGGGGTTGTGAATATCCCGACTTGCTGCGTCCGAATCTTTCATTAGGAGTTCTCCTAGACGCCTATTGTAGGTACGTCAGAGAATCAGCACTGACCGCAATGCATATAACCCTTAATGCACCTAGAAGACTGAACAAATGGTACTCAGTACAATAATATACATAATCATAGTCATCATAGCTATAATAATTATTATAGCCCTACTGAAGTTTCTGTTTCAGTTGTTTTTCATTGCTCCTATAGGTATTGACGCTTTGGATCAGGAAATCTTTAACAAATCCCTTCTCTCTTTACACTCTTTATACCCTTCACAGTAGCAAGCCCGTATTTGCTTACAGAAAAATAGTTAGTATCAGAGGCTGAAGCAAGATTCAGGGCAGCCCCTTCTTTAGACACATGCTATATAGAATTTGCTATAATCTCGATTTATTTGCAGATGAGCCTAATTTGTCTGGCTGATATTCTCTTTTATTCTGGTCAACAAATAAAGCTATCTTCGTCAATCTATATAGATCCATATTCCCTTGATGTGTGTATGTCTCTGTTTGGCCATTATTGTTATTACCTATAAGTTGGGGTAACACGGTACTGTAAATGTTTTTGTCACTGAAACTTCTCCAGGGTCTTTTACAGAGTTCCTATTAGCATCAGAGGAATACCGTTATTGTTTTTTCGCCAGTAGAGAATCCTATAGGGACAGCATGGGTATCTGCGTGCATTCTGGATTTGGGACCAGACAAGACACAAACAGAAAGTACTCCTTTTATTCCTTCTGTAACTTTTAACAGGAAAATCCGCATCAAGCACAATGTCGAAATGAGCTTGTCTATTAGTAATGAAGATATTGGCCACTACTATTCTATTGTTGCTTATGTATCATCTTATTGCAAAGTCTGACGCTTAAAGAGCCATGTCGCCACCGGCATGGCAACAACGACGATCCCTACACACCATGCGAATGCAAGCCAACCGGAATTGCCGATTGGTGTCCCGACAAGCCAGGCGCGGATTGCCTCAATGACATGCGTAAGAGGCTGGTTTTCAGCAAAGAACCGTAGTACCTCCGGCATGGTTTCAGTTGGCACAAAGGCACTGCTGACAAAGGTCAGTGGAAAAATGACAATTAAGCCTGTCCACTGTGCTGCTTCCATGCTTTTGACAAGTAGACCCATGATAGCTGATATCCAAGAGATGGCAAGTGAAAAGAGGATTGCCAGTCCGAATACCAACATCCACTCCGTGGGTCCGGCAACTGGTTGAAAGCCAACGAGAAAACTAACACCAATTACAATTAGACCGGAGATTGTATTTCTTACTAAATCCGCTCCAACATGACCCATAAGTAGAGCTGATCTTGCAATAGGAAGAGAGCGAAACCGATTAACAATTCCTCGTTGTAGGTCAATGGCTAAATTCATTGTTGTGTAGTTTGCACCAAAAGCTAGCATTTGTACAAAGATGCCAGCAACAAGGAAGTTAACATAACTTATATCGCCAGTATCTATCGCACCGCCAAATACATAACGAAATAGAAGGAAAAACATAATTGGGAAAAGCGCAACAGAGAAGAGCTGGTCGAGATTCCTAGTGATATGCTTGATGCTCCGTTTGGCAAGCACCCATGAATCACTGAGCGTCCAAAAGAGCTTTGAGCGCTTTTCTGTTTGCATATTAGTATTGAATGAAGGTTTGGTCATTACTTTTTAGCCTCCTTGTTGATCCTTTATTTCTCCGTTAGGTTGCTCTGCTGTACGTCCGGTCAGTGTAAGAAAAACATCATCAAGTGTCGGGCTACGAAATGATATGTTTTCAACGTCAATGCATGCTTCATCCAAACGTATGAGCACTTGTTTTAGTTGATGCACACCACCTTTGGTTACCAAGCTAAGAGTCCTCATTTTGCTATCTGAACGAAGACTATCTTCTTCAACTACCTTTTTGGCTTTCTCGAAGTTGCTTGTCCCCGCAACCGTTATCTCCAAGCGCTCCGAACCTACGCGCTGTTTTAGTTCGTCAGATGTGCCCTCGGCAATAATTTTGCCTCCGTTAATAACAACAATCTTATCTGCCAGATGATCGGCTTCATCCATGTCTTGAGTAGTAAGGAGTATGGTTGTACCGGTAGAAACTAGTTGTTCAATAATATCCCACATAATTAAGCGACTCCGTGGATCAAGACCAGTAGTAGGTTCATCTAGAAAAATAATTGGCGGAGAAGCAATCAAACTGACAGCAAGATCTAACCGGCGGCGCATGCCACCGGAATAGGTCTTTACTGTGCGACCAGACGCTTCTACCAAGTCAAACAGCTCAAGTAGCTCCTGCGACCTTCGATTAATATCTAAATGACTAAGACGATAGAGCCGACCAATCATATGTAGATTTTCTTTACCTGTCAAATATTCGTCCAAAGCTGCATACTGGCCTGTCAAACCAATCATACTCCGCACCTTGTCTGCTTCTTTAACCACGTCAACGCCGTTAATCAGCGCCTGGCCGTCGTCAGGTAAAAGCAGTGTACTAAGTATATTAATAGTAGTGGTTTTTCCGGCACCGTTTGGTCCAAGTAATGCAAGTACAGTGCCTTTCTTGATCACAAAGTTAACACCATCAACTACTGTAAGCTGTTTGAATGATTTCCTTAATCCTTTTACCACAATAGCATTTTCTGATGAAATATATCTCCAGTTAATCTACTATTATATATTCTCTCGGGGTTGCCGGTTCCTGTTGTAGACATAAGTTTTATTTCCGAAGGCGGCTGAAATCCCTCATAATAATGTTTTTCCGTGGGTCCCTAGAACTTCGAACTGTTTCATAAGTGAACCTGCACCCCTAATCTGGTGCTTGAAATAAACTCTTATAGCATATGTAGACTATAGTCATAAAATGATAAGTGAAAACAAGCCCAAATGTTCTGTAGTATCCCTCGCTATTTTTATATCATCATTACTTGCAATAGCAGGATCAATTGGAGGAATAACAAATTTTCAAGCACTAGGACAACAAAATACTACTACAATGTCTAATCAGACTAGTACACCGGCTAATCAAACCGGAGCTACGATGCAAAACCAAACAGGTGGCTCACTGGCTAATATGACTGCAGCAGATCTTGAACCTGTGACAAACAGCATAAATGATGCTCGTGAGGCACTACAAAGTAATGATACCGCAGCAGCCCTTGAAGCATTAAACGAGGCTGACAGCCAACTATTTGAAATCACTAGCAGTCAACCAGCTGACGGTGAAGAAGGAGAAGATAATGATGCCGAAGATGAAGACGAAGGTGGCGGATAGAGTACAATATAACCCGACATCAGCTTGAAGTAAAAAAATTTTCTTTTTTTTTCCTTCTACTACTAACTCAGCTTTTAAATTGGGATCTTTGAAAGTTGGTTCAGCATAGGCAGATTCAAAGTATCCTATTGGGTACAAAAACATCAACATTAAAGCAAAAAGGAAATGTTTCTTCGATAACATAACAGAATCAGTATATATTTGAGTATATGAAGCATCCTGCATAGTGTATTTTTATTCTGAAATCTACCAAGTACATTTATAGATTCTCGATACTAGAATGAAGTTCTTAAAATCATAATAAAATTTATAACACAATCTCTGATAATCCAAAAGCGACTATTGAACCCTTGAACAGACCCTACCTTATGCAAACCTTGTATACTACCAGTCGGTACAAAAAAAGGCGTCCGCACTCCCAATAAATCCGATTGAAGTCAAAAGCAATACTGTGAGAGACGTGTCTTCGACCACATTGAATTATATCGAATAGCATATTTCTTAAATAATACTTTCTGAAGTTATTATCATTATGCCTCTTGGCTTTGGCAAAGAAGAGAAGGGATTTCCTCCTTCTAATACTCATATAACTGATAGTAACGATTTAGAAGAAATCAGCAAAGTAACTGAAATGCTGAATCCTGACGAAAAAGTTCTCCTGGTGGCAAAACAATCAAGAATAAAGCCAGGTGGTTCTCTACATACGCCAAATATTATTTATGCTACAGATAGAAGAATAATTATTAGAGACCCTTACATGCTTGGAATAAAAGAAAATGTGGTAGATATACCATACGATATAGTTACAAGTGTCAAGCTTGAGAAAGGACTATTATCGTCTACAATCAGATTTAAGTCCCCCGGGCTTGTGAGCTCAACCAAATTAGGAATGATGGATAGCTTAATTGATGGTGAAGATGATCAAGGAGGAATAATTGAAGCTATTCCAAAGGACAAGGCACAAGATCTACTGGAAATAATCCGCTCAGGAATGCAAACTAGTAGTAATAGGAAATCTGCACCTTCAAGAAATCAAAAGCCCAATGAATTACTTGAATCCAAAGAGTATACTGAACCTCCAAACCAATCGATATCAATTTCAGACGAAATAAGAAAACTTGCAAAGCTAAAAGAAGAAGGACTGATAACAGAAGAGGAGTTTAAACAAATGAAACAAGATCTGATTAGGAAGAATAACTGCTGAAGTTAGATATCTTCAAGGCTAATTTATTGTTAGCATATTGTAGATAAGTGCAAACCTGATCTCATAATGTATAGGGGTTTTCTAACAGTAACATGAATCGTATACATCTATCTGCAATTTAGTAAAAACAACTACTTTTACTAGTCACTTTTACTAGTCTTTTATTCTTCCTTCTGTTCTACAAGGCGCCTGCAGCTAGTTTACCTTCATGATAAGACGCAGAATTTGCAGTCTCGAATGCAGATCTTCCTAAAAAGATATAATAATGTGAAACACTAAGCATCATTAGTAAGTAGTATCTATCTTATTGTTTATCTTTAGGCTACTACTTAGCTTTTTTCTTGGTATCTGTACTACCTTCTAACAGTTCTTTTGTTGTTTCTTCTCCACTTGGAACTTGTTCTCTAGGTATTTGTGGTACTGATTCTAGTGCTTCTTTCTTGGTATTTTCCACATCATCCATGATGCCTTTAAAGCCACTTTTTTCGTAATCTTCTTGGTCTTCTACTTTTCTTACTTTTATCTTCTTATTGTTACCTACCATTATTTTTGTTCTCCTTCTTCCAGTTTCATTCCATCTGCCATTCTTATTGCTCTGGGCTCTTCTTGTAAGCTTATTACTTTCTCTTCGTCTTCTCCTTGTTTAGATGCCACAATTTCAACCTTAACAGTATCTATGTAAATAGCATATTCCTCGTTGCAATGCTCTGATGTATATTTTGGTTGATTAATATCATCGAATTCAGGACTCCATTCCAGTTGTCCACCGCATTTGCCACATTGAGAGTCTGTTAGAGCATAATGAAGGGATGTAGGTATACTACTACTACTACTATTGTTTTGTTCTACTCTTGGCATTTATCTTGTCTGTATATAGGTACACTCTATTCTTTATCTTCATTATATCCAGGCTACAAAAATATGAGACCAGTCAAATCTATAGGAGAAAGGTAGGCCAAGTTCATACTGTAGTTTTTGAATGACCCGTGCATAGTATTCCATCTGAGGTAGTTCAAGTTTGTTCTTGCTAATGACGTAGGCTAACCATGCTTTACATAATGCGCCATATGTTTTGTTCTCGGTGTAAAGTGAATCTAATATCCGCACCTTCCCTCTATCGGCAAGATATCTTGCTTTTTTCTGTGCGATAAGATACCTCTTCCTCGGGTCTGCGTATCTCCTTCTATTGAACTTACTTATAGAATTTCATGCTCTAATTGACTATATTATCATTAAGACAATAAAAGGAATTTAATTAACGCCCAAAGGGGGCCATTACACAATAACTATGCCTATATTGATCCAGTTCGAGCCCTGAAAATAGTATACAGAATGATCCTAATTCTGGCCGTGTAAGTACCTCATAATTCTCATTCATTCTTAAACTTTTTTCGACAAAAAATAATCTGATTAGTAGTATTCACTTTGAGCATTGAACGGGCTGCCTCCATCTAAACCGTTGTTATATAGTAACGCAGCATTGATGAATAAAAGCTAGTCATAATAACCCAATTAGTAATCAGCCCAGACCTATCAAACTCTCAATTTCATGAAAATCTGCAACAAGCGAAGCCTTTACGTTGAAGCGGGTTCAAAGTGAGCCTCATTGATATTTTTTATGTGTCCTGGCTAATATTGCGACTCAGAATATCTTCACCCGTTGTATCAAGTCTTGATTTGTAAGAGGTTTTCTAATAAAGCAGTTTGTATCTAATCCGGGAAATGCTTCCTTTCTAATCTCTTCATAATACATTTCACCGGCTGTTATAAAACAGATCTTGGCTTTATTATCCAGTTTCTTGATTTTATAATAAAGTTCAAAGCCATTCATCTTGGGCAACGCTATATCAATCATATTAGATCGTATAAGCCGGGTTTGAAATTATTCAGAGCAGCAAAAAGGGTCAGTAAAAGAATCTACTTTTAACCCTGCAGGAGATTCTAATATCATTTTAAACAACATTACCAAATCGACTTCATCTTCTATTAACATAACTCGTTTATTTTTAAGGGCACTATTGTCAACGTGTTCTAATTGATCCTGTTGTATTGATTTAGTTAGAAGGTCTAGATTCCTAAGAGAGTTGAGTTTATTCATAATTGTTCTATCATAATC
>JBPCNB010000663.1:0-1324 GCA_051001675.1 Nitrososphaeraceae archaeon
TGATTCCAGGGGAGACAGACCCGTTAGCTGGTGGAACAACAACAGACAAGGATGTGAAAGTATGAGTTGAAATGCCTGGCAGAGAGAAGAAGGATATGAAGGTGAGTGCACACGACGGTGCCGTTGAAGTATTCACAACTGATACAGCACAGAGAAAATACAGGAAAATAATCGAAGTTCCATCAGAGGCAAATATTGAAACTGCTAGGTCGACTTATAAGAATGGGATACTTGAAATCGTTTTCAACAAAAAAGAAAAACCAAAAGGCAAGCAAATAGACATAGAGTAAAAAAAGGACCACCTATTCTATTAACCTGAGATGGATCATGCTTTACCAACCGAGCTATCCTAACGCATTTCCGTAAGTTGACCTCTGCTATCATTCGAATTGCCATATTTTTCATAGAAAATAGCTATCTGATGGTGATATTGTCTGTTCCTGTCTTATCTGTGGCTCTTACCATGACCTATACTGATCCTTATTATTACTCGTTCATTTTCCCAGAAAGAACTTCTAGTTGACTAGAATTCCCTCTCACAAATAAGATCTATATTTTTATTGACGTATTTTTTTGTATTGGCGTGAAACTACTATTTTTTTCAGATATGAGTCTGTCTAAATCTCTGCTATCTATCAATACCCCAAACATCTTATTGGTCGTAGAACTGGCAAAGTGTTGCTCTGTCTTTTCTTTGTCAATAATCAAACCAAGCACAGTATTATCCTTTAAATCAACAATTATAGGAACATCTTCATAGTCCAGAGACTTTCCAGAATAAATATCTGCAATTCCTTTTATCGTTATTTTCTCTTCTTGTATATCCACATCAGTCGAATTAAAATCCCTGATGAAATGTTTGTGCATGGAACTTCCGTCAGGTTTCACCATTCTAAAGTCGGTATAAAAATATGCATCTTTGTTATTATCCAGATCGTTGAATACAATCGTCATATACCATAATCCTGCTTGTATCCATGAAACAGACCCATTTTTAATTTGATTGGCTGCAATCCGACCGTAGGCTTCCATTTCCTTGTGTTCACTGCTTTTAAAAGGGATTTGCGAAAAATCATTTAATTGAGCATTTGAATTTGTTATTATAGAAAACAATAGAAGGAGAGAGATTAGTGAGAGCTACATCCCTGAAAATATTGGTAATGATAGTTCTCCCTGTCCTCCGTACATTCGAATAAAAATATATGACATGCTTTACATATTAAGGATTGTCTATTACATGGCTAATGTTGTCTATATCTTAGCTCTTTACTTTTGTAAACATTTACACTTCTTGCCTGTTACTATAAATGATATGGCACAAAAG
>JBPCNB010000664.1:0-13674 GCA_051001675.1 Nitrososphaeraceae archaeon
TTCCAGAGCCAACTCCAATCTCTAATGCCATATTTCCCCGATAGTCTTTCATGCAATTGGCTAAAAGGATAGAGTCGTCAGAAGGCAAGTACAATTATATATTATTATTAATAGTTGGCCATTGATAAGTCATCATCTTGCTATGTTGTCTTGGGGACGGGATTCCATTTACACTCGATGACTCTAAGTTAAAAATAATACTATGTTGTTACTCATGTCGTATGGCTCTACTACCATTGTTTTGTCTTTTTGGCCTTCTTATGTCATGACCTTTTGATTTTTTTTAACTTTTTTATTTCTCCCTATATTAACTGTGCCTATCATTGATTCAGCGAAGTGTACTAAATCCCATGGAGGAAGCTGATAAATTCTCTTGTTATCCCAATTGCAATTAGAAGACCAGTCGCTACCAAGGATCTTTGCCACTGAAGAAGCTTTCTTATTCCTACGAGAAAAAATATAATTTAAATTATTCAATGTTTGAACGGCCATATCGTTAGGCTTATTGGGTGTCAATCTAACCAATTGCGAGTCTATTTGAGGTTGAGGCCAAAATGACGTTCTATTTACATCAAGTAGATTCTCTATTGTAAAACAATACTGACTTATGACGGATATTAGACGATAATCTGTTTCCCCTGGTTTGGCTTGTAATTTATTAACAAACTCTTTTTGAAGCATAACTATTGCCCTACTGAATTTCTTAGATGCTAACCACACGATGGCATCCTTACTCCTAGAATAAGGCAAATTCGACACAAATACGTCAAACTCAAGATCACTATTTTTGAAAATATCTGTATTGATTAGCAATAGATTAGGTATGTGTGAAAATGATTTCAACGCTTCGAGGTAAATAAGCTTATCTATTTCAAAAGATATTACCTTTTTGGCATGTTTACAAAGCTCTTGTGTTAATATCCCTTTCCCAGTCCCAGCTTCGCAAACTATTTCTTCACTATTGATTTGAGATGTTTTGACAATTTCTCGCAGTATCCGCTTATCTGCAAGATAGTGCTGGCCAAAAGCTCGTCTTTTGGACCATTTCATTTCTATGGTTCATGGTTCATTTTCTAACAAATAAGTTCATCCTTGCTTGACCAGCAATTTCATCAACAATCCGTTTTACTATTAACTTGGAGGGATCCCTGAGACCCACTCTGGCTTGAAGATCCGCAAAAGATTCAAACTTTTTTTTCTCACGTTCCTTTATTATTGTCAACATATAGGTTTTACCAATACCGGGGATTAATTCCAAGGCGTGGATTCTCGGTGTTATAGGTTGGGCGTTATTTATATGCTCAACAAAGCGCTTTTCATTCTGAAGTACAATCTTTTCTACTATGGTTGGAAGGTCATTTTTTGCTGATTGTGATATATCGTCGTATTCGAGTCTTCCTAAAACACTCATAACTTTGTCGCGTCCTTCTCGTCCAATATATACACGTTCGCCCACCTCGAAATTCATATTTTGTATGCCGAGCAATTCAAGTAAGGTCAAATGTTCTTCTCCGATTCCTTGGACGATTAAGCCTTCCCTTCCTCTTACCGTATTTGATTTGCCTCTTTGGGTATAATCCAAAACATATGCATATTCTTCGAATTTTCTGGGGGGTTGTTGTATATCCGAAGAGTAGTTGGACGTACCTGCGTTGGTACCACTGCCTCTGCTACGGTAATTAGAATCCCAAGGAGCTGACAATACCAGATACTTCCTATATTGATATATTAAGTAGCTTTTTATTTCACTTTCATTGGCCAGATTTCAAGATAATCAACATCTTTTCTAGAGTCTCAGTTAACATGAGCTTCTTCCAGCCATAGGTAAATGCTCTAAGTTCTTCTATAGACGTAGGTAATATGTTCACAATCTCTATTGCCTCTTCTTGTTTTAATTCGCATTTTGCCACAAGCTGCTTTACCATCTTCTCAGCAGACTCTGAGTCTGTCTTGGCAAATTTGCGAACATAATCATAAGTCCATCTCTGGATCTGGTCCATCTCCTCGGGCTTGACCGATTCCAGTATCTTCTTTACTTCTGGAAGAGTAATAACTTCCTTTTTCATTATGTCGGTCAATTCTTGACCTCTTGCTCCTCTTTTGCCCCTGTCTTATTGTCCTCTTTCCTTTCTTCTTGCATTAGTGGTTTAACGTGGTTAAGTTTTACTTGTAAAATCTTTTGTTTTTCTCCTAACATCACAGATACCTTTAGGATTCTTCTGCCAACCTCTCTCACAATGCCCATTCTGCCTTGGAATCTTCTGTGTGGAGTAGTTGTGTGTTCTCTCGAATCAATATTTATTACGACCTTATCGCCCACATGATAGTCGACAAGCAAATATGAAACTCCTCTAAGAACATTTCCCTTTGTCAGAATAGACCGCGATTTCCTTCTTGTCCCATGTGAACTAGGCATAAGAAATGACTACTTTAGCCTTAATTTAATATTATCCATCAATAATACGCTAATTACACAAAAATATTCTGACTATACCGGATCCTCAACTCCACTTTCGCCCAATGTAAAAAGCACTTCTCTTTCGGGATGATATGGGCTATCAACCATCCTCGCAATTCTATTTTTGCCCGAACGTTTGAGGAAAACTCTGTAGGTGCTTGTATGGGCTACTACATGCCCCCCGATTGGCCTCAAGGCATCTCCAAAAATGGCATCAGGAGAGGACTGAATCTGGTTCGTTGCCACAACAGCAACGTCGTACGTCTCAGCTATTCTTAATAATATATGCATAAGCTTATTTAGTTTTTGTTGCCTTTCCGATAGCGTGGCGCGTCCAAGGAATTCTGCTCGGTAATGGGCAACCGCAGAATCGACTACAATTAACTTAATACCATTTGCGTCAATAACTGGGCCTGTTTGTTCGATAATTAGTTCTTGGTGTGCACTATTGTACGCTTTAGCGACAAGGATATTGTCAAGTATTTTATCCGGATCCAAATTTCTTGCCTGGGCTATCGACACTATTCTTTCGGGACGAAACGTACTTTCTGTATCAATGTATAATGCCCCGGCCTTTAATCCCCCTTGGGGTTTGTCCAAGTTGACAATTATACATAGAGTGTGGCAAAGTTGAGTCTTCCCAGTACCGTACTCGCCATAAATTTCAGTAATTGCCTTTGTTTCTATTCCTCCTCCAAAAAGATCATCAAGGTTTTTAGAGCCGGTAGAGATACGATTCTCATTTTTTCTCTTTTCATACAGCGCAGTTGCTTTAGTGAAGCTCCGCTCGATAATGCCGATCTCTTCAAGTTTCGATCTCGCCTTGTTGCATAAGTATACAGATTTGTCTAACTGCATGCCCGTTGCTTCAGAGACATCAACAGGTCCTCTCACTACCAGATCTTTGATTGACTTAAACCCTGCTTGTTCTAGATAACTTTTTGTGGTGGGACCAATTTCTTCGATAGTATCCAGCAGCAATTCACTCCTATGTGAGGAATTATTCCCTTTTTCATGCACTTTATCAGCGTCTTCTTCCAATACAACTACCCAGATATCATGTCTAATAATTAGTGATTAACAGCATTCTGCTTTGCCGCGTTAGATAGGATACTTATAAATGAAGATTAGGGTCAACAACGGATAATATTTGCTCGTATATTTTGTGTATGATACCTTCTTCGCTTTGTAAAATAAACTTCCTGTCTAATCTTTCAATCTTCTATATGTCAAATTTATCGTAAAGTAATTCTCCCCTTATCTATGTAACAAATAAATAATGAAAATCACGTCTTTTAATGTATCTCATTTTGGGTGTCATTATTGATAATTGACTTAAATCTTTATCAAAAGAAAGCTTTAATCATAGGTGGGGGAGTCGAGGGTGGCCGAAAAGTGCGTGGGTTATTGGGACAGGGTTGTTATATTACTGTTATAAGTGACCATTTTGATGTATACTTGACTGACCTTGCAAATAAAGGCAAAATCCAAACTACTAAAGCAAAGGTAGATGACACCGGTTTACTAGATAATTTTGACAACACTCTCTTTTTGTTGCTTGCCTGCACAGATGACAAGCTGCTAAACCGGAAGCTCGTTGAGAAAGGTCGTTCTCTAGGCGCATTCGTATATTCTGTTGACGATCCTTCATATAGCGACTTTTCCTATGCTTCTATAATTAATATAGAGGGAGTAATGCAAGTAGCTATATCTACCTCGGGAAAGAGCCCCATTATGGCCCGCCAGGTTAGGATAAAAGCCGAGAGAGTATTGAAGAGAGTGATAAAAAAAACAGATATCGAAAACACCAGATTGCAGGAATTTGCACGAAATGCTGCAAAATCAAGGATAAACTCAGTGGCAGATCGCAAAAAGTTCCTATATTCGTTAATCAATGATAAATATATCCAAGACCTTCTAAAGGAAGATAGGATTGAAGATGCTAAAAGCTCAACAATCGAGCTACTAGAGAAATGGGGAGAACATTCTAAATGACACTATACGCCGCTTCAACTACGACAGATAGCCTACACGTAATTAATGCTAGAGTAACCTACAGAAATGCACAAATCCATTTACTAGAAAAGTTTGCTTTCAGCGATCTTAACCATGCTTACGGCATTTTTATGGAGCAAGCCGGGTTAAAGGAATGTATTATTTTACAGACATGTAACAGAGTCGAAATCTTTGGTACATCTGCGTCTCCAAATCCGGAAAAGTTACTTGATGGATGGGCTTCTGCAGTTGGCTTGGACAAGAGTGAACTATATAATGTTGTTGAGGTTAACAATGACAGAGATGTCGTGCTGCATCTCTTAAAACTTGCTGCAGGCTTAGACTCTCTAGTTATAGGCGAAGATCAGATCCTTGGTCAAGTAAAGAGGGCATTTGAATTTTCACGCACTAAACAGTATGTTGGTTCTCATCTCTCCGTCATATTTGAAAGAGCGATTAAGATTGGAAGCAGGGTCAGAGCAGATACCGCATTAAACAAAGGTAGTATCTCAATAGGGTCTATGGCAGTAAACTTAGCTAGCGAATACTTCGATGATTTGAAAAATAAAAAAATCTTGCTTATTGGATCAGGAGAGGGTGCGAGTCTTATAGCCAAGTCTCTCAAATTGCGAAATATTGATTTTATGGTCACAAGCAGAACCTTCGAAAGGGCTAAATCATTCGCAGATGCCATGTCAGGAAAACCAATCCCTTTTGAAAATGCCCTCGAAAAGTTCCATAGCGTTGATCTAATATTTGTCTCCACTACTGCACCCTATTATCTCGTCACTTATGAGAGAATCCGAAAGGCGATGACTAGGAGGAAAAAAGCTCTTATGATATTTGACCTTTCAAATCCTCGAACTGTAGAAGAAAAAGTTGCCTCAATAAAGAAGGTCAAACTAATTAATATGGATCAGATTGCAGAGATTGTTGAAAAAAATATACGTTCTCGTAAGAATGAGGTTCAATCAGCCGAAAAAATTATTGACACAGAAATGAAATCTGTCGATACCATGCTGAAGAGAAAGAGAGTCGAGCCCATGGTAGTATCCATTTTCAAAAAAGTTGATGAGATTAGAGAACGTGAGTTGAAAAAGGCCTTTTACATACTTAGGGACAAAGTAGGGCCTGGCGAAGCAAAGGTTGTTGAACAGCTTTCATATGCTATTGTAGAAGGAGTGTTATCTGCTCCGATGAATAACCTTAGAAAAGAAATTGTAATGGGTATAACTGATCAAGAAGAGATCATGAAAATTATAGCCAAGTTGTTCAAGTATGAAGACAAGGAATCTTAAGAATATTAGCAGTACCAATAAACGCATAAATCGAATCCCCACTTTTCCTATTGTTAGGCTGAGGCGTCTGAGAAAGAGTCCAGCAATGAGGGATCTCTTGCAAGAAACCCATCTTTCTGTCACAGATGTAATATGTCCATTATTCGTAGAAGAAGGAATTTCAAAGCCGCACCCAATTATGTCGATGCCCGATGTTCAGAGAATGCCATTAACCTCTTTGCTCAAGACCGTAGAAGAGATAATTAAGTCAGGTATTAAAGCAGTAATACTCTTCGGTATTCCGTCTATAAAGGACAAAAAGGGCCATTCAGCATATGACGACAATGGTATTGTACAGCAATCCGTTGAATTGATACGAAAGCATTTTTCGGATAAAATAGTCATCATCACGGATGTATGTCTCTGTCAATACACTACAGAAGGTCACTGTGGAATCCTTACAAAGAAAAAAATAGAAAATGACGAGAGTATTAAAGTTCTAGCTAAAATTGCTGTCAGCCATGCTCGGTCCGGATCAGATATTGTCGCTCCCTCTGCTATGATGGATGGTCAGGTGGCTACTATCAGAACTGCTCTTGACAAGACCGGATTTAAGGACGTTGCCGTTATGGGATATTCAGCAAAACATGCCTCGCCGATGTATGCCCCCTTCAGGGACGCAGCGCACTCGAATCCACTATTTGGAGACAGGAAAACTTACCAGATGCCCTTTACTAACCCAAGAGAGGCTCGGCGCGAAATCGAAGCCGACATTAACGAAGGTGTAGATATTGTTATGATCAAGCCAGCAATCCCATATCTCGATCTCATATATCAGGCCAGAAAAAATACCAACCTACCAATTTGCGCTTACAGTGTTTCTGGAGAGTATGCTTTAGTTAAGGCGGCATCTCAGGAAGGCTGGATTGATGAAGCAGCAGTAATAACAGAACTATTGACATCAATAAAGAGGGCTGGAGCAGATATGATAATTACCTATCATGCTATGAAAATGGCTCAACTATTAAATGCCAAGGACCGTAAGTGATTCTTTGAAGTCGATTAATATTGTTCTATAAGAATCTTTCTGTAAGTTTTGTATTTTTTAGTCCTGAATCGAGGGATATTAAGTAAAATACACCGTAATGATAATATTGAAGAAAAATCTCCTCACTAAAGTTTGGGCTTAGATACCATTATTATGGTGGTAATTACCAGTTTCTGGTTCTCTACTATTCCGGTTGCTTTTTTAACGCTGACACGCCTACTACGTAACAGAAGTGTCTTTGTTGAGACAGACCTCAAACGCATCCATAACGATCCAGAAATAATCTTCCAGATTACGACCAGATCTGCCACTAGGACTCCTGTAGTTTTAAGAGGAGTAGAGTCCATAATAGAATCATGTCAAAAGGTAAATTATACCAGCTATGACATTTCGGTGGTTACAGATGACGAGAAAGACAAAGATACTCTATCCAATTATAAGTGCGAGGTCATTGTCGTTGAGAAACAATATTCTACGAATGCAATAAAGAAGGGGAGAGCTCTGCAATATGCAGTAGAGTTCAGACGCAAGTCTAGGAGGAATAGCTCGAAACAATGGATATTTCACATGGATGATGAAAGCTGTGTTACAAACCAAACCATTCTTTCAATTCTAAAGTTTATTCGAGGAGCTGGTCCTGCAGTAGTATCGGAAGGTCCAATATTCTATCCCTTAAAATTTGAACACGCCAACCCTCTTACAGCAATTGCCGAGTCCATAAGACCATTCACATGTTATGATTGTGTATCTCAAATGACCAATCACTTGCCTCCGATGCATATGCACGGTAGCAATTTGCTGGTGCGGTCGGACATAGAGGATAAAATAGGGTGGGACTTTGGCCCTACGCTTGCGGAGGACCAGTTATTTGGTTATAAAGTCTATGAAAAATATGGCCCCAAGGCACTCGGATGGCATGGGGGCATTCTCTTAGAGCAACCTCCGCTCAACATTAAGGATCACTTTATGCAAAGGCGTCGGTGGGTTCTTGGAAGCCTACAGAACATGAGTAAATTTCCAAATCTAATCCACAAATTTAAGGTAATGTTCAAGTTAACTACATATTTTTTGGGCTTTATTTCTGGGATCGTTTCAATTTTCCTTTATTTTCATCTTCAATTTCCAAAATTGCTTGGGCTATTTTCCTTTCAGGACATATTTTCTCAAACTAATCTTGTAGATATAGCCCCACGAGTTAGTGTCATCATTAATACTATGTCCGCCGAATCAATATTCAATACACTATCAAATGGTAGTGCTGCTGACATCATCATAGGATTGATGCTGATATTCCCATATATAATGTGGTTATTTTCTTATCAGATGGGGTTATTCTTAAACTTGAGATATTCAGAAATAGTTTTCAAGAAAAAAGCCTTCATACATCTGCAAACTCTGGTCCTTTCTGTTCTAATAGGATTGATAGAGACTTTTCCCGCATTCTATGCCATGATAGAATATTACGTTGGGAAACGAAAGGATAAAGAAAAGAACATCAAAATTTATGACTTCTATGTGATAGACAAGTAAACAAGAAAGAAATTTGGATATAGAATCAATCACTTCTAGAAGTCAGACAAAGAATTATCAGATCTAATCAGGCAATAAATAAGCGCACGAAAGACATCATAAATATGCCAAAACCACGGCATCGGGACAATTACTACTTAAAATGTATTTCCTATTACTATAACAATGGGGAAGGAACCTCGTGATATGTAAACCAAGTCGTTTGCTTGTCTCAGAGTATCGACGAGTTTATCGTTAACACGCTGCGTAATGATTATGGTCGTGTATGACACTGACATATTTCACAAGATGAGAGATTGCTTCATTTATTGTGCTAATGAGTTGCTTATGAGTTGTGTATGTTACAAGTATCCACAGGCCTTATTGTCAGTGTAGAAATGATGCCTGCAACAAAACGAGGAAATCCAACGCTGGTGAACACAAGAATAAAAAGTTTGAAAAAT
The DNA here is from genome assembly GCA_051001675.1 of Nitrososphaeraceae archaeon. Taxonomy (GTDB): domain Archaea; phylum Thermoproteota; class Nitrososphaeria; order Nitrososphaerales; family Nitrososphaeraceae; genus TH5893. Next base: position 8,752 of record JBPCNB010000664.1, read on the forward strand.
TAAAAAAGTCACCGTACAGTATTGCTGGCTATTCTTACAGGATCATTTTCATGTTCTAATGGCTCTTCCTGTTGGTTGCCCCGATCTTTAGATTCATCAACTATAATATCTGGCAGATCGGGTATGGCAGGCAGGAGACGAAGGAGTTGCATATATTTATCCAGATAACGTAATCCTTCTTCAGTGGTCTTATATAGACCAGTTATTTCTGAATATTCCACCAATCCCTTCTCCACAGCAACAGCCAGGTATCTTACTAATTGGGAATGTGATAATGCAGCTGTATTCATTATTGTGGTTTTGTATTCCCACTTCTTTGATGCAGAGCGCAACATAGAAGCCATTATTTCTACGTCGGAGCGATTCTTCATGTAGTAATATGTCCGCCTCTCCACTGGTTTTGTCTATTTATGAAGCTCATTCTTCCCTCTCCTAAATTTTCCCCTATGCATCTTCTTTATATGGACCATAAAACATTGTTAGGCAAGTGACGACGACAAAGTGTGTTCATAATGCTGACAATATGGGCCTTCTTGACAACATATGTTCGGGATAAAACGCACATTAGATAGAGAACAATATTAGTGGCTCTGTTTCCGAGGGTTTTTCTTAAGTGTGGATAGAATAAACAGGTAAAGTGTTTAAGAGAAAACCTTGTGCAAGTGCGTGATTAGTAGTCAAATCATGTTAATTTAGTGATGTGTGTTCAATTCATGGCGAAGAGTGAATTAAAAAAAAATAAGGACTGAATAAGTGACAGTTTACAGTGGCAAAGAGAGTATCATGGGTATTTCATTTGATGTGGATGCTGCATCAGCTCCGCCTACTACACTTACCGAGTCTTCTGCGTTTTCTGCCTCATTAATGCATACTGCCCATCCGCTACACACATTCTTCTGATTGTTCTCTTGTTCAGTTCCAGTCTCACTGCTATCACCCTCATCTCCGTTCTCGTCGTCGTCTCTATCTTCGTCATCTTGAGATCTGGCGTCGTCGTCTCTATCTTCGTCGTCACTATCTTCACCATCGTCATCTTGAGATCTAGCGTTTCCGCTATTTTCGTCGTGATCTGATTCATGTTCGGTGTTTCCATTCTCCTCGGAATCCTTGTCCTGAGAATAGTCACCTTCTTCCGCATAAGCTTGTTCTAAGTCACCTGACGGGATTATTGAAGACATTAGTGCGGCTGCGATTACCAGCATTGCCACTATTGCAAAACTTTTGGGTCTCATTATTAGATACTGATTCATATTCATTTATTTGGACTCCCCTAAACTCGATGCTAACAAAGCAATTGTGTTTTAGTGAGAACATATGTGATAGAGAAGTTTACTAGGATCTACTATGGTCTAATTAAAAGCCATTGTAGGGTGGTAACGAATGCGGAACAAACCACATTTTGCTTACTTTGGAAATGACGATGATTATTCAAAGTTTTATAATGTTGAAATGATACTCTGAACCTTGGGGGGTCGTTGTCTAGCTTGGTATGATGCCAGCCTCGGGCGCTGGAGGCCGCTGGTTCGAATCCGGCCGACCCCATAAAATTGCTTCGCCAGCCTTCAATAATACAAGTCATACTGCTTGTTTGTTGACCTAGAACTGACTTTCGAAGAAACTTATGATTTCAATATAGGAAAAAGGTAAAGTAACATCGTAAATTAAACTGAACATGTTGATTCTAAACAATTTATTGTATATAGAATTCAAACATTAATACCAATAAACGTATCAGTGTATAATCGCCACCTATGGTACACAGCAGTTGTGTCCTGGTCGTGGGTAAGTATCAAACCAGAACGAAAATCTGTGGAGATTTCTATGGAGCATTAGTACCTACATAGAAACAAAAAAAATCGTACTGGATAGTTTACTATACTATTCGAAGAATCCTGACTGAATTTATTACGGTCCCACGGAAATTCCTATTCCACCCAGGTTGCTATCCGAGTCAACGTTATTTTGTGCTTGTTGGTTGCAGAGTCCTAATACCGTGGATGAGGTTGAGTCTTGGGGATCCCCGAATACGCCAATCTTACATTTTTGTTTTTGCTTAACTTCTTGATCAAGATTTGTTGATGACTCGTAGCCGTCATCATCGTCGTCTTCTGCATATATTGTAGGCATCAAGTTCAATCCTCCCAACAATAATGCAGAGGTAAGCAGGAACGTTGCTTGTGTTGGTAATAAATTCCAATTCGTATTTGGCATATGTAAGAGGCAAGTAATTAAATTACTATTTGTGAGATTCTTTACTTTAGTACTAAAAAAAAATTAATGAAGTCATCTATCTCCTTTCATACTTAGGTATTACTATATCTTGTAGTCATAATTATTTCTGTACCCCTAATTTGCTGAGGGTATAACTTTGCGGGATTAGCGACGCCAAGATGATATCGACCTAATTTAGGTCCCTGCATCATGCTCACCCACTCCATTATATTCGAACTGAATAACACTTAACTAGAGTTTTCATCGTCACTAAGGGATCAGTGTGTCTATCAACGGTGCAAAAGTTATAGCAGAATGTATAGTGTGTCTAATTAGTCCCATTGTCTTTTCTCAATCTAGCGAGATGGAATGCAGCTGGAAGCCAGAAATAATTCATGTGATCTAGAGTATACGAATAATCACAAAGAAGGACTTACAAAGACACAGTTAATCTACAAATCACTTTTATCATACATCACAACAAATGATTAAATACCTAGCAGTTCTTCAAAGAAATGGTTTGATGGAATATGGGCCTTCTAGTGCCACCTAAAGAACCACCGAGAAGGGATTGCACACGCTACGGGTGACAAAGAAATCAACCAACTTAACCGACAGGAATAAGTAAGTCCATGGAACGCACTGCCGCACGTTCATGAGCAGCCCTTAAACTAGCAAATAATGATTCTGATTTAGATTTTTCAAAAAATAGAGTTCTGTGGTGGAGCTCAATTTAGAAGGCACCGTGGTGGGCACTGCGCAAACTAACTGCTTGACCACAATATGTTCTAGCATTTACATTTGATTTCAAGACATCTAATTGTGCAGGGATCTAATACTAGGCCACAAAAATATAAAATAGTGATCTAACCTATCTAATTTCATGAGAATTGTAACATGCCTGAGATAAAGACAATCCAATATCTTGGTGTCGTTTTTTGTGAAAGCTTATCAACACGTCGTAAATAACCTCCAATTACATTCTATTTCTGATCCCTTGAATGTTCATTTCATGATCTCCCGGGGGAACAAACAAGTCGATATTAATCGTCTTCCCGTCCATTCTAATTGATGGTTTATCATATGTTTTATCATCCATCATTATAAATATGGTTTGATTCGCTGATAACTGAGGCACCTTTAATGACAGGTCGCCCCCTTCTGGATTATAATGCTTAACTCCAAATGAAATGCTGTCAGTAGAATTCACATATTCTAGAGTACTTATCTTGGCTATAGCCCGCAAGTCATAAGGTATGAATTCATCATCATCAACCCTGAGAGTATTTATCGGTTGGTCAAAATCGAGCCCGGCACAGCTAAAATATTCTACCTCCCCTCTTAGGGTGGGGTCTGGAATAGCATTAAAGGCCGATTCTTGACCAGGTTTCAAGACAGGAATTAAATTGCTCTTAACCGAGTCAATCTGTGTTCTATTTTTATTATGGACTGACGCGTAGATACTTACGTTGTGGATATCAACTAGACCTACATTCTTGACAGTTCCTACTAACGCCTTATTGTCGGCTACAGGAACATTGCTATAGTTCAACACCAAATTATCATAAAGAGGAACAGGAAATTCTTGTACGTCCGAAATAAAGGCTTTCTGAATTATAGAACTGTCTGGTGGCACAGCAAATTTAAAAGGAGAGGAGGTAGAAGGAAACACGATTCTACTGTAGGTCGTATTTTGTATAGTTGAAACATGTTGATCAGTTGAAGCTCTAGTATCATTTACTGAGATTTTGGAAGTGATATTCAGCCCCACAATAACATGAACTGGCATATTTCCATCGTTTTTTACTAATCCAGCAATATTCAAGTTTCCTTTGGAATTCTTAAAAAAATGCTGTTCTGATATCCTTGTGGCTTCGTCTGCAAAGGCAAATGAGAACACTCCAAATAGGAAGGACGGAGATAATATCAGGAGAAGACATATAACAACACCAAATAATAACGGTTTTGCCATGTTATTCTTTGGGAGTTGTTTTTCACTCATCCTCTATATAATAAACAACTGTCACAAGTTCTTATATTCCTTTAGCTAACATAAAAAATAGGATGTCATAATATTATAGAAAAAGCTTGAATCATAAAGAACATCTTTTCACATGTTGAACTTGTTAGAGAGAAGGTATTTTTACCATAAATAAGATTTAAGAAGGTTTAGTCTTATTTCTTGACTGTGTCAAGTATTTACTCTAACGACAACAGGGTTTGCGCGTTTTGTGACAAGGAGATTACCACGAATGAGGCTAATGAAAAAAGTAACAGAAGTATTTGCATGAATTGTTCTCTTAAGTTTAATATCAATACCTATGATTTGGGCGAGGAGGGCTGTGGTTGTGATGAATAATTCTTGTTATTGCTAAATCTGACCCAATAAAAGGACAAAACTATCAGTTCGTAACATATCCGGCGTATTTTATAGGTTTACGCTCGAATTAAAGTGGTTTGTTCTCCATAACAAACGTTACAAATAGATCAGCATTAATTCCTACTCCCGTCCTTATAAATCGACACTATTTTTGACCAATTGAGCGTTCTCTTAGGTAAAAAGTATAAGATGAATCCACCGAGGTAAAAGTCATAGAAATTCACCAAAAGATTTACTTATGGATATGAAAATAATATGCCTTACCGTGACCAATAATAACGTACTAATCTACAGTTTCCTAGTAATAGTTCTTATTTTCCATACTCCTGGAG
>JBPCNB010000665.1:0-1008 GCA_051001675.1 Nitrososphaeraceae archaeon
CATATTCTACCTCCGTGAGCCTCCACGATACTTTTTGATATAAATAATCCTAGGCCTATACCAGAAAATGATTTTGTAGCAAACTTTGAGAATAGTCTGGGTAACATATCTGGGTCGATACCCTGGCCGTTATCTTTTACATTAATGATAGCTCCATTATTTTTCATGTATTGGTTACCATTTAGACCGGACGTAATAGATATAGTTCCTTCTGGAGTGAATTTAGCTGCGTTTGAAAGAAGATTAGAGATAACCTGAGACACTCTTCCCCTGTCTGCTTTTAGTAGAATGTCATTTGGTTCATAAAGTATTTTTTGTTTTTTTTCATCATCATTATTGTTAAACACCCTGTTCATTGTAAAATCATTTATACAGTTTACAATTACATCATTGAGGTTAAATTCCTCCTTCTTGAGCATTAAAGATTGACTTTCTATTTTGGTAACATCTAATATCTCTTCTGTAAGTCTTTGTAATCTTCTTGCATTTCTTATAATAACATCCACGTATTCACGGTCCTCCGAATTCACCTTTGGACGTATAATCTCAGATAAGCCAAGTATAGGTTGTATAGGAGTCCTTAGCTCATGTGCTGCGATGTTAACAAATTCATTCTTCATTTTATCCGATTCTTTTAGTTTCTCATATTGATAACGAATTAATTCTTCTCTTTCTATTAGATTCCTGTTAGCATCTTTTAGGTTCGCATTATATTGAATACTTGACAACGCCAGACCTACTATATTTACAAAGTAAGCTGCATCTTTTAGGACATGAGCCACATTGTGTGCTGTATCAAAGGAACTAGTCGAATAAGACATTATAATTTGTCCAAAAATATCAATAACTAAAGCACCTAGTAGTCCTTTGTAAAAGACATCACTTTTCTTATAGAGCTGATTCTTATAAAAATAAAACAACGCTATTACAAATAGCACAAGTGGAGGAATTTCATATGGCCTATGCACAGGAAAGTTGTCTATTACAGAACCTGGAAAAACTATAGAA
>JBPCNB010000666.1:0-1036 GCA_051001675.1 Nitrososphaeraceae archaeon
ACCATAACCTGCAGCCATCACAAGAAAATCCCCCAAATTTTCAACCTGTATTCGCTGCTATAGACCCCAAATCCTCAGCTTCAACTAACTTATCTTCTATCGTAAAAGAGCAGAATGAGACGCAGCAACAAATATCATCATCCAGTTCTTCTCCTCGACACCCTCGGGAACCCCTCACACAATATCAGACAATAGTCCAAACTCCGGGAAGGACACTAGCTGTACAACCAACAACGACCTTGCCTCCTGCAACATTATACCCACCTGGAATTGGAGTTTCTTCTACCACAGGAACTGCTGGAACTACCATTTTTCCCCAATCAACATTAGCCGGAACAGGCACGCTTCCACAATCAGCTGTGACATTTCCTCCTTCTGTATTTCCGCCAACAACCTCCTTTATTCCACCAACATCAATAGCCCCTGTAACAGGGCCTCTGTCACCTTGGTTTCCATCTATACCAGCCATCGCTTGTGGAGGAACGTTTACTTTTAGCGTAGTAGGCGCGCTCGATAGAGACAACGATAATGGAAATGACAACGATAATGACGATAATAAGGATAATAATAAAAATGCTAAAAATGACAACAATAATGATAAGGACAAATTATATGCTATCCAGATTCAGTCAAATGGAGGCTCTTCTCTTGATACCGATTCCATTGAAGGGAAAGTTTTTGCTGGTGAGAAGAATATTGAGAGGAACAATGGAGAAGACTTTGATATTAAGGATGTTTTTAACGATTGCCAGGTTGTAACATTTAGCAACTGATTTTTTGGAGCTCAATGAAGAATGGCTAGTGTTAGCACGCGATCTGATAACAAGTTGGAAGTTCTGGTCCTAGGTAATGCTTCATAGGCTGAAGATGCTCATTTCATAATTGGATCTTTGCCAATCAAGAACTATTAAAAAAATGGAAATATTCAATTAGGCAGTGATTGCACTGCTAGATAAGCGGCCAGCCCACCAAGCCATTAATTTCATGACTGTTCATGATGACCCGCAACCCCTATGTAGGCATACGTAACAGAACA
>JBPCNB010000667.1:0-2717 GCA_051001675.1 Nitrososphaeraceae archaeon
AAAATCTTCTGTTATTGTAGATACTATCAAATCTTTAGATGCATCCATTGGGCTAACGCCTCCTACTACTGAATACGTGGTATCAAACGATCCGACAAATGATGCACCAGAAGATATCGTATAAGAATTTGTGGCATCCTTGGTTATATGCAATGTTTGGCCCCCTGTTCCTCCAGCTCCTTTTTCTTCCGATGATGTAATATTATTCTGTCCAAATACCGATGTCATGTGTAGTAATGCTGTTGGACTTAAAGCTACCAACAACGAAACTGATATTATAGTTATGGTTAGGATTGAAGATTGGTTCTCCATTTCCCACTGTAATACAAAATGATATCTATAAACTTGTCAAAATAAAAGTTCTCAATATCTTCTACAAAACAATTTCATATCACTTGTTGACCTAAGCCTAAATCTCACCTGATCCCTCTCAATGGCATATTCATATTAGGGTCTGATGCTGTTGTTCGATCAGGTCCTATCTATAGTTGCTGGATGAAGATGATGTGGTAACAACACCTTCCCCATCATGGTCTTTAATTTGCGAATCCCATATCCACCCTTGGAGGATATGACCATAGGATCGGATAACTCCAAATTGCTTGCAATTTCCTCGATTTTTTCTGAGTGCATATTCTCATCATCGTATTTGGTCAAGATTACAAGAACTTTGGATTTTTCTACCTTGAGCTCTTCGAGGACGTTCCAGCAACTCCAGTACTTTATTCTGATATCGTCAATTTCCTCTGACGAGTCTACGAGTAGCAAAATCATGTCTGCACCAAGTGACTCTTCTAATGTTGACTTAAATGCGTCTACCATATAGTGAGGCAGTCTGCTGATAAATCCAACCGTATCTACTAGCAAGACTTTCGTGTTGTTATTTATTTTTAATGATCTTGTAGTAGTCGAGAGAGTCGTAAATAAATCATCTGATGTCTCTCTAGTTGATGTTGTAAGCAAATTGAATAACGTAGTTTTACCGGAACTAGTATAACCTACAAGGGAAATAACTGGCAGCTCAGTTTCGATTCTTTGTCTGTGATAAAGCTCACGTTTTCTATGAGCATATTCTAATTTTTCTTTGACAAAGGACATCTGTTTCTTCAGTTCGCGGAGCTTTACATCTACCACATATTCTCCCATACCCCCTTTTCCAGGCCTTTCACTGCCTGAAGTTATCTTGGAATTTTGCCTGACCCGTGGAATTTGATATTTTATTTCAGCGAGCTGAATCTGCAGTTTAGATTCAGTTGTTGTGGCCCTAGAGGAGAATATATTTAATATCAGCCGTTCCCTATCTATTACTTGTATTTCTGTTATCTTTTCTAAATTGTATATCTGTTTAGTTGTTAAATGTTCGTCAACAACTATTTGTTGGACTCCCCCAGATTCAGATCCCTTCACAAAGTTTTTAATTTCCTCAGCCTTACCAGAACCCAAACCATATTCCGCATGATCCAAATATTTTTGAGTAAAGACTTTTACAATTTTATATTGTGGCAGTGACTCTACTAGACTCTTTGCTTCCTCTAACCGAAAGCTGTCTGGATATGTCACGAGGATTACTTTGGTTAAATTCTCCAAACAGTATCAAGACCAATCCATGTAATCCGCTGGGACATAATCATTTGTGTGTCTTCTCGAACAAGTATGAGAAGTATTGGCATTTGTAGCGGTTGTCTTGAAATCATTAGTGCTTCCTTCAGGAACATAAAGCCCTGGGAAGACTTCACCACAGCTTTTACACTGTAACATTAGCATCGGCATTCTAGGTGTTCATCTTCCTTCCATTCATATCTAATATAATAGCAGTTGTCATTATTATAGTTGTCAGGTCAGTAAGATGTAGCAGAAGTTGATAAAGATAATAAACATGTATGTCATTATATGGTTAAAAATGTACATATCATGTAAGTCCTGTGGCAATGAGTTCAATAATGTCGTAGGGTGACCAGCATATTCAAGTATAGCCATTGGAAGCCTCTTATTCTGTTCAGATAACTATTGTAAAAACTAGCTTAACGCAGCAATCACATAGACAAATTCTGAAATAATATTTGGTTTGTTATTTTTTATGGGAACGGCAATAATCCTTGCAATGACAAAACATGTGACAAATAGGTTGGTTCACAATATCGACGTGAAAAATGTTGAGTTAATACCGTATTTAATGTATGGCAGTATTGGAAGAGTATAATCGAAAAAATCACTGAATCTGTTTTGAATACAGATCAAGATACAATTAGATCTACATTTTTGATGACATACTATTGTTATCTATTGCATCCATTATTACTTGTGTGGCACGAACACCGAGGTTTGTTTTGCAGTAGTTTTCATTTCTCATTTTTGAATCCAATTTATTTTCCCTGATCAACTCTGACACTCTGTTTACTCCAGCAAGATAGTTCATCCCTGACTTCCAAGTAAGGATAATTGCACACTTATCACACACACTGCCTCTAGCATTCGTTGCATATACTACATTACAAAAAACACATTTGTTATATACCATTGATTTACCTGATCTTGGAGCATTTATGCCAAAATGAACTTTATTCAAACATGTTATACATATATACTGATTATTACATTCTGCGCAAGTATGATACTGCTCATCCTTTTTACATAATTCACAGAGTGGTGGTGTTGTCATTGTTCCAAAAACTCAAATGTTCTCGTTTGACTGTGGTTCTACAACCCTAACGGCATCA
>JBPCNB010000668.1:0-2384 GCA_051001675.1 Nitrososphaeraceae archaeon
TGTCAAATCCAAATACGACCATTACGGAGATGGAGATGGAGATGGAGATATGAACGCTAAAGACCTAGACATGCATGGCCTTTGCAACCGTATACTTGAACCTGACAGATCCATCCGGTTTGTAGGGATTCCTAACAAAATGGGCAGACAAATTATATCGAGTTACAGAAGTGGGCTGAAACCTCTACTTACCCGAAACGAAATAGAAATGTTCGATACACGCCGTATTGAGGATGAATACAAGAAAAGATTTTGAATCAAAGCTTGGCAAACCCATATACTCATTTACAATATATATCAGAAGATAAAAAAGTAACTATAACTTTAGAGAATGAAGAATATCCTATCCTTATGCCATCATTTGACATAGAAGCAGACCATGAAAATATCATTGTTAACAGAATATTGCCAATGATTAACGAGGAAGGGCTATAGATAGAAAAAGCGTCGCTTCTCGGCTGGCATTATTTGTAATAGGGGGATTTTAATAACGAACTATAATTGGTGCTTTTCCTTGCTCATCTTTTCTTGTTCCTGTTTGTAATTGTTTTGTTCTTATTGCAAACCTTTCCTTATATGCTGAATTGCGTGGCTTTGATCTTAATCTGAATCCACAACAAGGGCACCATAACGCATCCCATTTTATAAATATCTCACAGCCCTGACAACGTTTCTGACCGCTAGCATATCGACCCGATTGAATGGGTTTTGGTGCTCTATGACGAAGGCATATGCCTTTACAGGTCATTCATTATCCGTATTTTTTACTTAACATATAATATTTAAGAGAATGGTGAGAAGAAGAGGTTCTTTTTTTACTGTATACCCTCAATGTTTGTATGTTGTGTTACGATCTGTACCGTTCCTACTTTTCTTCGTTGTTCTACGATCTGTAGGCATTCTGTCTTACTTACAGTCCACGTTTGTTCCCGACCATTGTTGACGTGTGATATTTTACATCCCTGTATAGTTGTTGGACTGAACCGAATTGACTCTTACGATATAATCATTCATAAATTGTTCAAAAAACATCCTTATCTTTAATGAAACTAAAAGAGCGTCGATCTCCTATCAATGATGTAAATGGTTATCCAGACTATTTTGATGACAGACTTAAGAGAAAAATAATGATGCTTGCCAGGATCAAACCAAGGGATATTTTCTATGACTATATGTTCTATATTTGTATGCATGTCAGGAAATGCAGTAAAGAACGCACTTAGAATTGTTTAAATCCTTCACATCCATTCCCTGCCAGAGGACTTGTCCTGTATCGAATCCTTGCCGAAATATTTTTCAATGGCTGAAAGGTCGTGCTTATTGAAAACATCTTCTATAAATGATTTAACAAGAGCCTTATTTGTTGATGAAGACATATGGTATTCTATAGGTCTACAGATAATTATCTATTTGATAGATTTCCGTGAGGGTCTGCTCGTGTAGAGTCGATCCTTATTATCTTCTAACAACCACATGAGATCTCCAAATGGGGAGAACGATTCCATCATTTAGAATAGCCAGTGTAATAGAAAAGGAAGAATGGAAGTGTTCGTAAATCGCTTGACACACAAGACAAAAAATATTTGATGACATGTTTGATATCTCCATTTTATACAGTTCTGCAAGTGTTAAGGCTAACTACGTAGGCACAAAATTTGGGAGTAAACAAAGCCCTTCCAGAGCATCTGGCCTTTAATTCCCAAGGAACTATCTGTGTGTCAGCGAAATAGATACCAAATTATGACTTAGATTCTGCAATTAGTTGGCCCGTTGTTGCGTCGACAAAATAACTGGCCTTGTTGTTTTTGTCTAGGACTTCCCACGCAAAGTGGTTTCCTGTTGTAGATGTGGGCTCTCCTATCGATCGCAGATATTTTCCAACTGTATTTGAGTTTAATTCAGATTCAAAAACTTCTCCATTCCCTTTAATGTAAACATACCTTGCTGGAAAATTAGCGGGATCAAATGATGGTGGGGAATCTTGTGTGTCTCGTGTTATTTCTGCCACAATAGAAACCGCGATAGACGATGGGAGTGGTATTCGACTTAAAGACTGACGATTCAGAGAGTCCTGCAAACCATAGTATACAAAAAATGTCGCTAATATACCTACTGTTAGACAAATGGCCATTTTAGATACGGTGTTTCTCGTTGTCATCTATACCTGTTACTTTGGATAGGATTGTTTGAAATGTTTGTTTACCTTTTACGATTTATCACTATTATACATAAAGAATTTATGCAGTTATAAGTTGCGATTCCAATTGGTGAATTGCGGTTCTCTTAATGCTTCTTGATTTATCATGCCTGCAGACATAAGACATATCTTTGGATTGACATCTAACTCTAGTAACTTTGCAGAGAATTCTAACCCATCCATTTTA
>JBPCNB010000669.1:0-3490 GCA_051001675.1 Nitrososphaeraceae archaeon
ACTGGAGGACTTCATCACGCAAAGCGAGGATCAGCAGGAGGATTCTGTGTCTTTAATGATATCGGTATAGTATGTATGATAGCACGAAAAAAATATGGTATAGAGAAAATAGCTTATGTAGATATAGATGCGCACCATGGCGATGGTGTCTATTACGAATTTGAAGACGATCCTATGCTATATATCGCAGATATACACGAGGATGGTCATTTTCTATATCCGGGCACTGGTGCGGAATCAGAAAATGGATCAGGCGATGCTAAAGGTACCAAATTGAATATACCGTTGAAGCCAAACTCAGATGATGCTGACTTTTTTTGTGCATTCAATAGAGTTGAAGGATTTATTGACATGATTGCAAAACCTGAATTAATCATTTTACAATGCGGTGCTGATTGCATAAATGGTGATCCATTAACCCATCTACGATTTAGCTCGGCAGCACACAGATATGCGTCAGAAAAGTTACATCGACTTTCGCATAAACACTCCGATGGAAGAATGATTGCATTAGGAGGAGGGGGATATAATCAAGTAAATCTTGCGGATGCATGGACAGAAGTTGTTAGTTCTTTTGTTGGTGGCTCAGCATAGCACGACTTTATCAAGAATACGCAAAAAATTTACACAGCAGTGGACGCGTTGAGAAACTGTTGAAAGGATCAGTAGAGTATATCCTCGTCATTTGTACGTTCACAATAAATGCTATTGATTATGACATCATGCATCATTAGATAAACTCTTAGCGGTATATCATTTATCTTTGTGGCCTAGTAAATCATAAAATCCCATTTAAATATGAAGCAAATCTACTACACTTAATCGACCTTCACTAATGATGTAAAATGAAATGAATGGTATATGCTCAAGATTGATTTTAGGCGAGTTCATATTTGGAAGGAGTGGAATAAGTTGCCGCTGCAATTGGCATTTTGGTCTTAGTCGCTAGTTTGCTCATCCTTCCTGGGTGGACTGTGGTTGTCTTCTTTCCTCTTCTTCCATTATTTCTTCAGGAGAAATATTTTGTTGTTCGATCTCTCGCTGTTTTTGCTGTTGCAATTTGGTATCTTTATCTATTGACTTAAGATATTCCTCGTCCCCGTCGTTATCTTGTGAATCCCCGCAGTTATCTTGTGAATCTATATGTAGGTGAGATTTATCTTTGAGTTTTGTTTTCTCCTCTTCTTCGCTCAATTTAACTCATTAGTAAATATATAAAACCAAACCCTGTAAGATTTTTGATACATTCTACTATTAGATTTTCTCATCAAATGGCAAATGGGAGTAATTACACAATGATATCCCTCATAAAGTTACCTTTATACAGATCAAATCACCTAACAATTGAGAAAATGTCAAAATCTTGCTAATCGAACAGGGGAAATAAAATTGGTAATCTTCTAAATGGTCTATGTCTTTTGCTTGGTCTATTCTCCCTCATCTTCGCTGGCTTCATCAGCATCTTCTGCAGAAGGTTGATTGGTGTGCACTAAGTTCAATCAATTGGCTATCAGCTTCGTTCAAAGCATCAAGTGCTGTAGCAGTATTTTTATTCTGCAATGCTTCTCGAACTTCATTTAGTTATCCTCCAATTGTTGAAAATCTCCACCTGTCATATTAGCCGTAGTTGCATTACTTGTTTGATTTGTAGTTGTATCAGTGGGATTTATTGGATCTTGTTGCCCCCCCAGGCTTGAGGGTTTTTTTCCTCTAGCAATTAAAATGTTGGTTGTGATTGAAATAGCAACAGCAAATATTTGTTTTTCTTTTATACATAATATGATAAAGCTTGTACGTACTACATAACGATAAACTTAGGAGCTATATATGTGAATATAATGTATCAAGCGAGCAATAACTTATCTGGGCACAATAAACATTACACGAATAATCCCATAAGGAGTTGTTATGTATAATATTTAATAGGAAGGTCTCACTACCCCGCGGCGGAAGAGAAAACGATATTGACCCTATTTCACCACCTGCATTTTGAGAATGATGTATTTCTCCATTCTCCCTCCCTCTGGAGGTCCCCGAGATTTATTAGATGTGGACTGTAGCTTAATATTACTATGAATTTGTGGTATAGCAAAGAACCCCCAGAGCTCCAAACGAAGAACAGCAAGTCGTTGCTTCATCCGTTCATAGTAAAAGAACATCGAGGACTGACTATTAATCCGTATCAAGGTTGTCACCATAGGTGTGGTTATTGTTATGCAACATATGAATGGTCACCGGAATTTTATGATAAAATATATTCTAAAAGTAACGCTCCTGAAATACTCGAACATCAATTGAGAACTTGGAAAAGAGAAACCATAGAACCAGTAATGGTATCGTCTGCTACAGATCCCTATCAGCCAGCTGAACTGAAGTTTGAATTAACAAGGAATTGTGTTAAAGTATTGCAAAAATACGATGTTCCCTACTATGTGTTTACCAAGTCGAGTTCTATATCTAGAGATTTGGAACTTCACAAGCAGTATAAAGATAATTGTTTTATCATTTGGTCAATTACAACTTCTGATGAAAAAATTAGACGTATAGTTGAACCTGGAACGCCTCCTACATGTGCAATGTTTGCGGTAATAAAAAAATTTAGTGATGCTGGAATCCGGTGTGGAGTAAACATAGATCCCGTTATGCCGCTCATTACAGATTCAGTGAGCAACCTCGAATCTCTACTAAACAATTGTCTTAGAACGGGAGTTAGTTATGTTCTTGGCGCTATTTTGAGGTTAAGATCAGACATATGGGAAAGAATGAAAACTATTTTAAGAATTCTTAATATGACAAATGGGGTTAAGGAATACGAAAGGATTTTCCATTTTACAGAACCACTGAGATCAGGCTACAATGTAGCAGCAGATTGCTCCTACTCCACAACTATGTTAGAAGAACTAAGACGAAGGTACTCCTCAAAGGTATGTCGTTCGATTTCCCTAATTTGATTGGAGCAAAGTGCCTCGATAAAAACAGAAAATCATCCAGCAACAAAAATCAAGTTTCACTGATGAATTATATGTAGAGAAGAATACAAATACGGAATTGTTGCAGGCCGGAAATAGTACAGGTGCACTTCCGCATTGTGAAATGGCTGACCAAGAGTTAGATCCATTGTTAGAGAATACAACTGGACAAAGGATATATCTGTTTACTCCCAACTTTTATTTTATTAAAGTACACCTAGATAGAAATTCCTAAAAGATGTGGCTGGTAGCTGAAACGTGGTTCTCTTGGGATCTGCACACTAGAGAAAAATGGACTAAATAACTACAAAGACGCATAAACGGTTATGAACTACACTCTGTCAGGGGGTTGTATTAGCTTTAAGCTCAGCTAATCCAAAAACACTGTATGGAAAATTTCATTCATTGAGTTGAGGAGTTTCATATCTTCTTTATCAAGGCTGAAATCGAATACTTGGCTGTTATCTTGAATGCGAGCCTCATGTATAGATTTAGGAAGCTCAACCATGTCATGCTGCAAA
>JBPCNB010000670.1:0-1511 GCA_051001675.1 Nitrososphaeraceae archaeon
CTAATAGCAAAGGCATAAGTCATTAATGAGGCCACAAAGAGGGCTCCAACCATTTTATCCAGAGACACAGCAATTGATGCAGCAATATACGAGGTGATTATACTATACCGTCCTATTTTTGCTCTTACTGGATAAAGAAGAGATAGAGCGATTAACAATAAGGCTAAAGAGAAGATGTCCTTGTGAAGATCCCAAGCTGTCCTCAAAACTGGTAATTGAAAGATTACAAAGAGTGTTAGATACAAACTATAAAGTTCGCTCAACCCTAGTAGTTTACGAGATATTGAAAAAACAGAAATCGAAAAGATTCCATACAAGATTATGGCAGATGCAATTACGACGGCTTGAGGTTCCAGATCCGTTGCCAGTTGAAAGGAGTGAAGAATCAATACATAAAGCGGAAATTGTTGAGAAACAATCGCCCAATGCTCTTGGAAGTTCGTTATTACTGGAATATAATAATTAATCACATCGTAGCCTACAGGATATGGGTGAGCCACCAAATCCGGAACTGCGCGAACTATACATCCTATCGAGAAAACAAGTAAAACGATATGCTTGCGGATTCGAGTAGAAATTAAATCGGCGATTAAGGCGTTATCAAAAAATACAATAGACCAAGTAATTTCTTCTCGGAATATAAAGTGTTAGGGAAGTAAATCCTTGAAACTGTAATGCATACAACCACGTACATTCAAAAATACTTGCTTGGGCTTAATCTTGTTCGAGCCGGATCACGGCCCTATCTAGGTTTTTACGGAGATTAAATCTTTCTAACCGCTAATGATTTTCGCCGTAGAAAGGGCAATTAAACCTAATTATGTCGGCTCCCCTTATAGTCTGCGGAGTTCGCCAATTTGAGGGTGTTACATTTATCGGATATGCCTCTACCTGATTGGAGAATAGAAAAGTCGGCCATAACGGATTCTAATCTTGGTCATCAAGTGTTTTTTGGGGGAATGAAGTCTGAATACAAAGGGTATGCTTTCTCTAAAATCTATCACATTCATTGGACTCCGAGGGCAAGGAGGGCGGTGCCATTCTACTGGCATTCTGTTAGAAAACAATTCGATAAAGTGCTAAAAGAAACAAAGCCTGACGTAATACATGCGCACAATATTTTTTCGGCCAAAATGGTCTCTGAATTTGGGCTGCCATTTGTTTACGATGATCATGAATTCTGGCCGATATACGTTAAGAGACAATCAGAGGTTTCTAAACAAAATCAGCAAAACATTCAAGCGTATGGATGGGTCTGGCCTCGAGTTTGGGCGAGAAAAATCCTACGAGAATTTCTAGCATCGAAAGCCGGCAGATTATGGACAAGATGGGAGAGAGAAATTGTTTCATCTAATCCTACTATCACAGTATCAGAGCAAATTGAAGCGGAGCTAAGAACTAACTATAATGCTAAGAGTGTTTTCGTCGTGCCGAATTTTCCTATGCACTTGGAAGTAAAAGATTTTGAGAAACCACTATTTCATGATAATTTGTCATCTGTGTATGCAGGA
>JBPCNB010000671.1:0-4752 GCA_051001675.1 Nitrososphaeraceae archaeon
ACAATTCAAAGGAGTTTTCAAGATTGGGCATAAATGCAGCCAAAGTCTTTAACGAAGCTTCAAATGAGATAGCTACTACAGGTTTTTCTGCGGTAGAAACATCAAGACAAAGAAGATAAAACTAGAGTAGCGAAACTAAAGAGATAAACTACTACCTTACACATTTTTATGTGGACTATTTTTAGCAGCCTATAAAGACTACAGAGCAGCTTGCCTCTGTCTTTGGTGGACATGCGTGGGTATGATGAATTGTGCCTTCAGACTTATCAAACAAAAGAAAGCTTTCTAATAGCATTCATGATATTATTCTTATAACCTAGTAGGATAAAAGTCCGAGATATGGTCTCTATACAAAATATAAACATACGGTAAATCCGACTAAAATATCGAAATCAAGTGGCCTTTTTCACAGAATTCTTCAGCAGGTTCCAAAGAATCTTGACCTTTATAGTCATTCCTATCCCAGAGCGGAGCTCACTGCTATTCATTTCCAGCTGGCAGTTTGACCTGCTAGTCCAGAATGGGAAATATCACAACAACACAGAGATGTAAGCCCTTACCTACATCAATGTTCCATAGTTGTGACATCATGTTTCTTTATTACTAGTCGGCTACATTGTATAACGCGAAACGACTATAATAACTTTTTAAAACTGATAATAACTCAGCAGTAGATTGTCTGAACTGATCAGCCTAAAAATTGTGCAGCGACGATATCGCATCGAATAACAAAACACAAATTTAACATAAAAGAATCATGAAAAGTGAGTTAAGTGTCAGATAAGGAAATATTCATCACTGGAATTCTTCATTTAGGCCGGAAGAAAAGGGTTTAATTCGAATTCACAATTGTAGCATCCCATTTTGATTTAGATTCTTATTTGCATTTACCTTATATAAGAAAGAAGATAAGATATTCTGTAATGGCAATACTCAGAGTCTACAAAAGAAATTCAACCTTTATTGATTTGTCCGACCTCGTTGAAGAAATCAGTAGTTTGGGATTAGTCGAGGCACTTCAAAAATATCACAATAAACCTCTTCAAAAGGAAGCCAGGAGCATAGTCGCAGGGCCTAGTTTCTTACAGTTCTTAAACAAATTATTTCAAATTCAGATTTCAACAGGAGACATCATACAATTTGAATCTCAAGATAACAGCAAATACTATATGCTTTCAGCAACTGGGACGTGGGATGAGATCATTAAATTGCAGTGAACGAATCATTGTTGATGCCAATGGCTCACATATCCTTTAATTGTTATCGTTATCGTTATCGTTGTTGACGTCTCCTTACTGATGATTTCTTTTGAGATTGGGAATATTTGTTCATTCAAAAAGACCAAAAGTTTCAGTAAAAGAAATAATAAAAATCTTTGATTCTGTGAATTTATCTTATTCAGAAAAAGATCCAGACATTGCTGTAGTTGTAGGAGGAGATGGCACCTTTGGTTATTACGGCAGGACCCTCCGTATTCCCATGCTGTTCGTAGGTGTAAATGATCCCGATATATTAGGCAGTAAAGCGAAGCTTGCCGGTGTTTCCTTCGATGGTCTATCTAAAGCTTTAATGTATATCAAATTAGGCAGATATTTTGTTGATAAAAGAAGAATGTTTTCATTAACTTGTGGTACGAAAAAATTAGTAGATATTCTAACTGACGTTTATTTAGAACGGGGCGCGTACTCCCATGGTATAAGGTACGCTCTGTCGGTTTTTTCAACAAATAAATTCAAACAATCTTCAAAACAGACATTCAGAGAATATGCTATAGGAAATGGTGTAATTATAAGTACGTCATTTGGGTCAGGAGGTTACTATTCTTATCCCCAAAGAATAAAGCTAGACAGGTACAATGACAACGACACTTCCATTCAAAAGAGATTTAGCGATAGTAAGATAGGCATTTGTCATATAATACCTACATTTCTACTTCGCTTAGGAAATGAAGCAGAAGGTAAAAAGTACAATAATAATAATAGAAGGGTTAGCGACCAGATTCAATATACTGTCCCGATAGAGTCAACTATTAAAATCAATCTCATACGGGATGCAGATGTACGTCTGTATGGTATATCTGACGATTCAAAAGGAACTGCAATTGGAATCAAAACCGAAATATCTATTAGTAGTTCGAATCGTATTGCAAAAATCATTCAATTGCATAGGTAGCATATTTGAGAACAAAGGACATTTTTGCATCTATAGTTAATACTGACTATTTGAAGCCTGCATCCTTCGAACTAGTTGATACATGCTGTTATGACATTGACATTCACACATTTTGGTCGTTTGTGAACCATTGATAGTTTCGATTATTGCGCCTTCACATGACCCATGCTCATTTTGGATACATTTTTCTGATTTATCCACTATAACCGTATGTCATTATTGAAATTTAATGGTTAGCAAGTCTGTAAAATTCAGCCTGTGCGGCCGCTAACTTTATGCGTGTGTTATCAGGCAAACAATAGGGGTAAACGAAACCAAATGAACCAAACTTAAGTCCTATTCATTAACTATAGGAAAGACCCGATCAGAATCTTGGAACTGGCGAACTATGGCTATGGGATTATTAAATAGTTAGAGACAGGTTAAGTTAAATTCTGTCTACCTGCTTCTCATTTCAATGATTTTCACCCTCGGTTGTTTGCTGTGGCCTCTTGCTCATAGTAGAATAGGTCTTATTCTATACTATCTATCATAGCGGTCCCCCTATATACAAAGCAAATCCAATATCGTAATTCCCAATTCAACTGCAATTTTATACTCTGAGAGATTTTGAACTGCTGCTAGAATCAATGTTAGCTACCTAATTAACCCTATTCATAGGTATGTTTGCACTTATTACATCGTCGCCTTGAACGCTCCGACCTCTTAGATCTAGTGTTTGTTTGCAGTAGCTACAAGTCGGCGAGTACGTAGTGCTTGTCCCTTCTATATTGTATTGATTATCACTGATAGTAAGGGTTCCATTTAACATCGAACGATTTACGTTCAACGTTCCCAAGACTGAAACCGGTATAATTGTTGATATACTATCTGCTACCACTTCTCCACGTATGCTGTATTGAGATTCGCTTAATTTCTCAATCATGCCTCTGAATTCGCATCCAAGACAGTTGAGAGATGGTAGACTAAAAATTCCTCCTACAGCTTCAAACCTTGTCCCAAGTTTAGTAAGACCTGGTTGATTTGCCGCTTGATTACTGCTAGTTGCTCTAGAATCTTGCGCTGATAGGTATGAATGGCATATCAACAAAGATGAGACAAATATGACAATGAAGGCGATTTTGGATGACAATTTAGTAATCTGATTCTTGCTTTTATTAAAGATATTAATAAATATTTGATTTCGATGACGCAAAGGCCTGGTTTGCAGATTTAGGCGAGTATGACACCCTCTAAAATGATAACAAATTATGATGCGGTGATGTGTTAGCCTAAAAATGCGTAGAATAGGGAAAGATATTCTTGGCAAATGCCTCTTGTCTGTATATGGATTGATTTCGTTATCCGTAGTTTAGTAAGGTCTTCTTCTATATAATACAGGAAAAAATTAGATACCTGACACCAGAAAATGCTCAGATAACAAATTACCTACATACTGCCACTCTTGTAATCTATGATCTCATTTCTAAGGCGCGATGGTGGTGATCACATCTTCCGAGTAAGTAGTTGCAAGAAACTTGGATTGGCTAGAGGACATGAAGAACAACAATTTAAGGTACCACAGAAAATCTTACTTAATGGTTGAAATTCTATACCAAGATCCACATAGTAACTCCGACTCAGACTACTACAATATTCGCATACCAAAAGATTGGAGTGGCGGTAAGGATAATGAAGTTACTGTAATCATAGATGATGTGTGCGTTGTAGTTCCTCAAACAATTGCAGGTGCAACAGGAGAATTAATAGTATTAAGGACGCTGGAGGCAATGATGGCAGGAGACATAATCGACGCCGGAGATATACAAAAGGCAATAGAGCACATACTGTAGTAGGTTGTAACTCGTTTTTTATAGTGCGAATATTCTCCGGTTCAGTAACGAATGCATCCAATTCTTTGGGCTATTCGTACCATTAGCCAAAGAAAAGTTAAAAGTTAGAAAAATAGCATCTGCACGCTAAGCATCGAATCATTAGAGACGGATTTAAGGTAACCTGTATAAAGCCGTTCTATAGGCAGTTTTGTGGCACTAAACAATGTTAGTACAAACATTTCGAGGTTTTAAGCCATTGATAGGGGAGTGGCGTTAAAATCGATTATATTCAGAAAAACAATAGAGTAGGTTTTGGCTACCAGACATCTGGGGTCGCAACCACGCCAATCGTGCAGGCTCCTACGTTCGTATGTGGTCTGGAAATATTATGGTAAAATCGACTAAAAAAGATTACGCTATCTCCTCTCTTCCTCTCCCCAATGTGACATACTCAATATTACTAATGTATCCTTTCACTTAAGAAATGACTGGTCCAGACGAAAACATACTTACAAAGGAAATCGAGTCATGGAAAGGGTTTGAATATGCTTTGCGTCAACCAAATGCTACTCTATTTAACAAAATGTTAACAGAATGTTTAGAAAATGAGGAATATACAGCAGTCTTTAAAACCAAGGGACCACAGGATTCTGCAGAGTCGTTGTTTATGGCTCTAATATTTCAGCAACAGAAGATGATAAACAAGTTAATAAAAAAGATTTCCGCTAAGAGATAAAGCTTATACAAGAATGATGCACGTGGAAAG
>JBPCNB010000672.1:0-1254 GCA_051001675.1 Nitrososphaeraceae archaeon
CTGCAATTCCATTTATCGTTATTTTTTCTTCGTCTACTCGTATGGTAGTTGACTTGAAATCCTTGATAAAATGAGCGTGACATGTCGCAGAAAATCAATTCCACTATCGAAAATATCG
Organism: Nitrososphaeraceae archaeon; assembly: GCA_051001675.1. GTDB lineage: Archaea > Thermoproteota > Nitrososphaeria > Nitrososphaerales > Nitrososphaeraceae > TH5893. The sequence continues at coordinate 119 of JBPCNB010000672.1, forward strand.
GAGAAAAGGACAGACCTGCAGAGGTAACTATTGAATTTGGTATAAAATTTGATGGTGATTTGGACGTAGAATATATATATGGTCTGGCTATAGTATCATAATCAGTTTTTATTGCATTTTCTTCTCTGGGTTTATGAAGTATCTCAAATTTTACATCAATCTTTAAGAGACAGAAATTCCAATTTATAATCAGTGAAATGGGAGAACCGCTAACATGAACTTGTGTAAGATAACTAGACGGTTTAGGCGACTTATATCCACCTTACTGTACTGCATTTAGGTGTTATAAATTAAATAACTAGACTATATAGGATACTTTTCAAATAGAATCCATTTTTGATAAGATCCCTGTTACCATGCTATGCGCTTGAGAAATTGTTTAGTATTCATATTTGCTCAGGTTCTGATCAAACTAACTTTTACACTGTTAGAACATAGATTGATTTTCCGGCCATTTACTTCTGAAACATGCTGTGCGTTACTTCGTCGACTTTCATTTCGCAAACAGGCTCTTTGTGCGCCATACCATAGATGCAAAGATAAGCAGAAATATTACATAATATGTCTAGAATATTACATAATATGTCTAGAATGTGTAAAAGTTAACCAGCAGCAACAGGCCGCATATTTTGTTTACACTTGTATTTGCAGGAGCGCTAATTGCATAACTCCGAAGTATTTCAATTAGAGTAATTCATGACTAGCTCATCAGCATCTGTCATCAGTAAAAACAAACTTAACCCCTTGTACCTTTTAATTGATGTGGTTTGTCAGGAAATTCCCATGTTTTCTATCGAGACAGAATTTACAGTATTAAAGATATCATTTTAAAATTGGTAGAATATGGTGAATTAAACCAAACGGCTCTTGTGAGTTTTTGTGGATTGAATATGAAAAAGCATAAACCTCTTCTTGGCGACTTAGAATCAAAGAAATTGATTAGAAAAGATGAGGTTCATCTTGGAAAAAGAACCATAACCATGTACAAACCAACCCAAAAAGGAATAGAATTTTGTAAAAGTATTCTGGATGCCTACGAGAAAATGTTTCCTCGCGATACAAACATTCAGAAGGACAGTTTGCAAAACAACAATATGCAACTACTAACACTAATAATCACCATCTAAACCATATAG
>JBPCNB010000673.1:0-2170 GCA_051001675.1 Nitrososphaeraceae archaeon
GGATGGAAGGGATATCTCAGCTGGTTGTGTAGGAATGGTTAAGGGTATTTGTAATCCAATAAAACTAGCAAGGCAAGTTATGGAACGGACTGATCATGTAATGATAGTATCTGATGGTGTAAACAAACTTGCAAAGCTATCGAATATGCATATTGGACGAACCAGTCCTAACCAACAATCATTGAATAAATACTATGACATTAAAAGGAATATGAAAAATAGATGGAGGAAGAATAACGACCTATTATTCATGGCATTGGATCATAATAATCGGCATCTTGGAACCGTTGGAGCAGTTGCAATTGATAAAGAAGGAAATGTGGCATCAGGTGTATCCACGGGCGGCAGGTGGCTTAAGATGTCCGGGCGAATAGGAGATTCTGCAGTAATTGGTGGAGGCTTCTATGCAGATAATAAATCAGGTGCAGCATGTGCTACAGGTAATGGGGAATACATTATGAGGATATGTATGTGCAAATATGCTTGTGACCAAATGCAATCCAACAATGCACTTTTATCAAGCAAAAGCTCGATTGCAGTATTAACTAAACGATTTGGAAAAAATACAGGCGGAATAATCACAGTAGATCGCATAGGTCAATTTGGAGTAGCTTACAATACACATACAATGCCCGTCGCCTCGATTACAAGCAAAGACGAAAAGATTAACATTGCTTTTTAAATCTACCCGCAGATAATTTGTAGATTCTGAAAATTGCGTTTAGCTAACCATATTACAATAAGGGGGACACATCTCCCAAACAAAGGGAGGCCCTCAGGTCATCTTAGTTCCCATATTTTCGTCACTGCATTTCTACTAGTGTCTATTCATCTGCATATACACCTATTCTATGATTTACGAAAGATAATTGCCCGCTTTTGCTAGAATTAAAGAATACAAAACCCTGTTTCTTATTTTACCATCAGGACCAAACTGTCCCTATTGCTTTGAAAGCACATGTTTCCATTTCACCAGAAGCTTTCGAAATAAGTATACCCTTGTCCTTCACTCTAGACCATCCCATCAGGATTAGTAGTACTCTCTAAAGTTCCAATATCTGTGGAATTTATACCCCTCTTAGTTTTCCATTTCCTACACAGGAAACTTCAATTTAGTCCCCTTTACCTCCTCCTACATCTAGAAGGACTTGACTTTATCCTAGATCACTTACAGGATCCGATATTGCCTAGAACTGTATCTAAAAGGACGACAGAATATAGACAAGTCCTTGTCTCTAAAAAGGAAGAGGCACTTGCAAGGTTCAAACAGGCCAATTATTTAGACTGTAGGATATTGGCTTATGTCCGTGATGCTGACGAGAATGCTTCTCCAATCGCAAGATTCCGTGGAAAAAGAAGGGCTGTACCTACCACTATTATAGTCATGATAGATTTGGATAGTTGTAACTTTAAGACCCGGGGACCTGAGACCTCCCACATCTACTAAAGTCATTTCAGAATGGACTTGGGATTTAGAAGAGTTCTATTTGTTCGAATACTGTTTGAAGGAGCAATAGTTACCTATCAAATTCTCCAATCCGTAAGATTCCTATTACTGTTAGTAGTGGCGTCAATGTTTGTTAACATTGCTTTTATAAAAATAATCTTGTGAACATTATCATGAAACTTAAGATCTCATTGGCACACTTTCTATCAGTAACTGATTCCTACAGCCGTTATTGTATCAAAAAATTGTACTTTTTTTCTACGATATATAGCAGAATATTTAAGTCTAAAAAGACGAAAAGTGACCCATATTTTTTGCCTTATAGTCATAACTCCATGCGATAGTCGCCTAATAGGCGATAAGGTAGTATACTAATGTCCACAAATCACCGTTTCGTATACCTAACAAAAGTTTATTTACACCCCTATGTTTATCGAAGAAAAGAAATACTTAGGAACAACATTGCAAAGAGTTTATTTACACCCCTATGTTTATCGAAGAAAAGAAATACTTAGGAACGTTAATTAGAATCTATGAGGGTTTGTTTTGATATCCTGATGTGTGTGGTGGACTAGTATTATCTACCTTCTCTCAGGAAATATCATATTTACTATTATTGGGTGATTAATCCTTCAAAAATTGTTGGCTGATAAAGGGGTCGCAATAAGTAATGCCGAAATCTGTTTATAGCATATTATATGTCTAACTAGTCATAGTCTAGGC
>JBPCNB010000674.1:0-2305 GCA_051001675.1 Nitrososphaeraceae archaeon
CCGTAGTACTTTCTCATTAAAATCAACAATATACTATTGAATCTAAATGATGTTAGATATACCGATCAGCATCGATACATCCGGCGTTTAAGGTTCTCACAGACTATTCACTACCCGACTTTGTGATTCTTGTGTCTTAAGATTCCTGGTTATTTATCTCTCTTAATTCTGCCAGCTTCTTGGGACTCTTGGATATAGCCATAAGATGGCTTCTCAGCAATTGTATTCCTAAAGCTGGGTCGACCCCTTTTGGGCACACTGCGCTACATGAACCAGCGAAATGACATCTCCAAATACCATGTCTATCGTCTACAGTGTCCAAGCGCTTTTCTGCAACGTCATCCCTGTTATCTGCAAAATATCTATAATCTTGAGACAGAGCCTGTGGACCAGGGAATTCCGTATCTGTGGCGACTGTGGGGCAGGCCGAATAACAAAGCCCACATTTTATGCAATAGGAAAATTGAAGATAATTATCAATATCTTGAGGAGTCTGTTTGAATTCGCTCAGCTTTTCCTTAGTGGGATCAGGAGACTGGTTCTGAATGAACGGCTGCATATTTTTATGATGCTTGAAGAATTGTTCGAAGTCAGTTACAAGGTCACGGATGAGAGGGAAATTGGGGAGAGGATCACAACTGATTGTATCGGTCCCTAAATCCGAGATCTTGGTATAGCAGGCGAGCCTTGGGATCCCGTTTATTTTCATGCCGCAGGATCCGCATGATGCCATCCGGCAAGAATACCTTATCGCTATACTGCTGTCCAGATGCTCTTTTGCATAGAGAAGTGCATCTAATACGGTTGTCCATCGGCGGACAGGGACTTGAAAACAAGAATATGTACCTCCAGATTTCTTGTCGGCTTTCCCTCTGTAGACCTTTAACTGTATTTTCATACTGTTTTCATTGTCTGTCATTGAGTGTTTTGCCCCAAATATCTCTTTTCTATATAAAACATTTATATCACTTGCCCTATTCTCCGCGTCTATCCTAAGCTCAAACCATTAACGATTATAATTGTTCGTGTTCCATAGCCAATAACGGCCAGCATCGCAGCCAAGGTAAATAGGGTCACAAACTTTTCCCATTTCGCGTTTTGTCTTAGTTCCAGCAACATAATTCTCAAACCATTGAGCCCGTGAATGGAAATAAGCACTAATATGCTCTCTAGAAGTAAGGCATAAAAAAAATTCTGATAATTAGCGACAACATTCTCGTACTCAAGAGACATAGAAAAAGGCATTATCAGCCTCATCAAGATGTGTACCGCAACAGTGAACAGCGCAGCGACCCCGGTGATGTAATGTATTTTCATGACTGTACTTTCTCTCATGAGCCTACGTTTTGTCTTCTGCATGTTTCCAGCCATTTTCTTATTCGCCTCCAAATAGTATACTACTGCCATACAACATAGCTGCTGCGGCTAATATCAATGCGACCCATATCCCGGACCTCTGAATATTATTGAGCGAAACCGCTTCGTAAGGATAATCCGGTCTCCCTGGTTTGCCAAGACCTCTTGCTGATTCTGCAAATATAAGCCTGATACCATTTACTGAATGGAATGTACTGGTCCCTATAACTAGAATCAGGAACATATGGCCCCACGCGGTCTGAGTAAGCTGAAGCATGGAGTTCCACGCATCGATTCCTCCTACTAGATTACTCGTCTCATATACATGTCCCACAAAATATATAAGCAAAAAAAGACCTGTCAAACGCATTAACCAGTAAGATAGCCGCTCCCAGCCATAGCGTGTTGGGTTCAACCAACCTTTAATCCCTTCACGATTCGCACGGGGGTTTGGATTTTGATTATCTCTAAATGCTTCCATCTAGTACTTTCTCTCCACAGGTGCATATCTTGTAAACGTAACAGGATACCATTTCATAGTGGGCTGGATCTCTGAGTAGTATGATATAGTGTGTTTTAAAAAGCGAACGTCGTCACGCCTAGGATAGTCTGTCCTCGCGTGTGCTCCTCTCGATTCTTGGCGGTTGTAAGCGCCAATTAAGACTATCTCAGCTATCCTAAACATTGAGTCTGTCTCCATTACATTAACAAAGTTGGTGTTATATTCCTTGGCATGATCGTCTACGTGTTTCCAAGTCATGTTCTTGAGCTCTCTTAGCTTTTTTAGTCCTTCACTTAGACTCACCTCGTCCCTAAAAACATACGCATTGCTATCCATGGTATCAGTCATGATTTTCCGTACTTCGTACGGATTAGCCTGACCACGGCCCCGGAATATTCCGTCGTAAATTCTTTTTTCTTCTTGCCGTACCTCCTCCTCTACTATAGG
>JBPCNB010000675.1:0-2824 GCA_051001675.1 Nitrososphaeraceae archaeon
AGTAGAATTCACAATATCAATAATACAAACGCAATAATTTTCCGACCGGCTTGAAAATCGGATTTCTTCATCATTGGTATTCAGATTAAATCAAACCCCCTTTGCAACTGCTCAATCCACTCTTAAGAAAGTACAAGGTATAGAACCTTAAAAACCCTATATTGGGAAACTAAAATTCGTCCGATATTAAACGTGACACGCCATAAAGCGATACTAATTCCGGTTCTATAATTATACTGCGTCATATAGAAATTGAGTTGGTATTTTTTCCTAGACCATCCATAGTATTACTAGAAAATTTACCCACTTAAGAACATTGCAAGTGCATCTTTGTAGACAAAAAGCCATGTAATAAGGGGGTTTCAGTGATGAATATAAAGACGCCGCAAATAGAACAGTATCTTATGCCAGCACTATAAAGAGCATAATCCATTCCAAATTGTTCGCAAACTTACCCACTGTAGATGACACGTTTCCCGCGTCATGCAAAGTATTTTTTTCGTAAATATCCCTCAAATTTGCTGCGGTAATTTATTCTGGGTAATGCTCGGCTTTAATACAATGGAACATGTTAGATAAACTACCATGACAACATATGATAATTTGGTGATCAACTGACATCCGTTGAGCGTCACCTAGAAGCCATAGTCGACGACGAACCAGACATAGTATTTCTATTTAAAGAAGCACTCTACCTTCCTGGATTCCATATTATGACATTTACTAATCCCCGGGCTGCGCTTGAACATATTGAAGTAAATCACTCCAAATACAGGTTACTAGTGGGTTCTAGTCATTCGCAACGGTTATTTTAAACTAGTTGCAAAGAAAACTCTTCTGTTTCGACTTCAGGACAAAGAAGCAGAGAAGTAATAAAAGGTACATCTTGAATCAAGACTCTGTTTTACTAATGGGGGCAGCTAACTTCTCGGTTATATTGCTCAGTCTGGTCGTAACAGATGCCACATATACACTATCGGTATCGAGTTTAGCCCAGATCTGAGTGCGAAGGTCTACTAAATTATTTATGGTTTCTTCATATCGATTTATCAAATATTCTATTTGTTCTCTGTCTTTCGCTGTTGACAATATGTTTTTTGACCCTTCTTCACTTAGTTCCCCTTCCGTAACCGCTGCTTCACGTACTAACCGTTTAGCTTATTGCTGCACATCTTACTTCAAAGCTTGATGAACTTTCTCAACGAGCAAATCCATTCTTACCAATTCAAGTCTTATTTGATTTTTGTTTACTAATATTACTTCAATATTTTTACATTCAACTGAAGGGTACTTATTTCCTTATGAGCAATTTGTCTAAATTCAGTATGATTGAATCCATCTCTGGTGATAAATCCGTGAGATTCTTGTGTAACAGAATTCCCAGGTTTGTTATTATCAAACAAAATAACATTACGCCTTGCTCGTCCTAAAACAAGTGCAGCATTTAAACCCGCAGGACCTCCACTAAAAATAGCACAATCAAATGTCATATCACTTTGTTCACACCATACCTTTTAATTTGCAACTCCCGGACTAAAATAAATAAATACATAGTGGGGTTCTATCGACCAATTATAAACTAAGCAAGGAAGTCACCATTTTGGTTCTGATGGCTCATTTTGCTCATTATGGAGTTTCAGTACCTTGAGAAGAACTAAGTAATGACAGCTTAAGCACTAAAATCATAACTAGACCGACATTGGAACCATTTATACAGTAAATGAATATCTTTTCAGCTATTCTAACCACAAACGTTCTGCGTAAGTGAAATTAGATATATAAGATGCTCCTGCCGTCTCCTTTTATCAAAATAAGCTTTCATGTCCTTGGACGATATTTTTCTATAAATTGTGCCAAGTCATCCAATGAGGAGGATTTTTTGAATACCTCTTTGATGCCGACATTCTTCATCTCATCAACAAGGCTTCGATCTAATGAACTGGTAAAAATTACAATGTTCTTCGATTCTATTAGTCCATCTTCATTCACTTTTTTAATTACGTCCCGTCCACCAAATCCGAGCATCTCTAAATCTAATAGAATAAGATCAAATTTCTCATTTCGGATACTGTCCAAGGCTTCTTGAGCGTTGTTGACCACGCGACAATCTATGTCTTTGGTCGCCTCACAGTAGAAGCTTATTACCTCGGCAATCTCTTCATTGTCGTCTATTAGAAGTATCCTCAAATTACAGCTACTCGTGCATAGAGCAGGTCTTTAATCAGTGCGGAAATAATTAAATGCCTAAATTGCCAAAATGGAAACGATATGTATATCTAAAGAAATCTGATATAGCAGTTTAGTTCCACTTTGGAAATCAACTACCCAACATCAACAAATGAAAGCAGAAGACTAAATTGTCCTTCATTATGTGATATTAATTGCGCGTTTGAAAAATCATTGCGAACAATCAATTCCGTCTATAACATAGACACCATTGTCACGGTCTTCAGGTTTACTGTTTTCAGTTTTATTAGCTCGACGTTTTGTTATTCTTTTTGTCTATGTTTTGTTCGTCCAAGAGATCTGTTATTGCTTTCAATTGTTCGTGGCGCAACTTGGCCTTTTTAATGGGTTCAACGTCTATAAGGCGTTTCTCCAATTTCTCATAGAGTGTTGTATCATTTAGCATATTAAGAAGATCATTTCCAAAAAATGGCTTTTGGAGTATCTCTAGAGGAAGACCGAAATTTTCTGCGGCTTCGTCAAAAATATCTCTATTATATGAGGAAGCAATTATGATCCTCTGATGAGGATTTATTGATATTATCTCTTTTGCTATCTCAAGACCCTTCATTTTCGGAATCCTATGGTCCAATATAAC
>JBPCNB010000676.1:0-1726 GCA_051001675.1 Nitrososphaeraceae archaeon
GTTCGGTTTGGTATTGTTGAATTTATGTCATCATTAAAGACAGGAATTCCTTCGATAGTTTGTGCGGTACTAAAACTATACGAATCCAATGCACCGGCATAGTCTGTATTGTTATGGATCATGACAATTTGGGGCGGCCCTTCATATACTTCTCCAAATGGATTAGTCGGCGTATTGCTAGTTACAGAAGAACCCAGTTGTTGAGCATGGGACACCATAGCAATATAATGGATAAATATTGTACCGATCATAAAAAAGACAAGAGATGATAAGGTTATGATGAGAGCTTGATTATTGGACATAGATTTAGACTTCATTATGTGCTAACATTTAATATTTTTTCCCAACTTGTTGATGATAGACTTTCTAATACATGCCTTGCTCTATAAGATGGTTATTGTTATTCATTTGTCTTCTTGCCAGCGCCTTTATTCTATCATAGGATTTCTTTTTTAAAAGAAGTTTTGCAACCAGTACAGCAAAAAAAGCATTCGAAATTTGCGAACTTGAGAATATGAGTTATACAAGCAATAGGACCGCGACAATAATTGCATCTTATTTCAACTTCCAAGCCTTTTCTAATATTGTCTGCGTCTATTTTTTTAGTTTCCAGTTTGGACTGTCTTTTAATATCATGCAATTCTGTAGAGTTCCTATAAGAAACTTTTTCAAATATAAATAAAACTATATACATCCAATATTGACAACCCAATCATATTTTAACTTGACTGTAGGAGTAGTTATTCCTGTGCTCGACATCTGACGAAATGATTTTCTCCCATTTTTCGATAGGCTTTTAACTATACTTATTTCCGCAACTGCTAAGGCGTAGGGCATTATTTGCCTCGATAGGGTGTTCCGACGCTAATATAGATTATTTATATGTTCAGTGGTACCATTATTTTTAACAGTTGTAAAGGCTAGTTGTAATAAATGATGATGTATATTGTACCCATGATGATGTATATTGTACACAATAATGACTACATCAGAAGTCCTTCAAAACCAAAAATACCAAGCTGTATAGATGCCTGCAATGCCTGTGCCAAATCATGTGAATTTTGTGCCACATCTTGTCTTAGAGAACAAGATGTGAAGATGTTTGAGAGATGTATCCAGCTAGATAGAGAATGTGCCAGTATATGCTATACTGCTTCACAGATTATGTCAATGGATGGTGAACATGTAACGGACGTATGCAGAGTGTGCGCAGATATCTGTGATACATGCGGTCAAAAATGCGAAAAGCACAAACAAATGGATCATTGTCCTGCAGCTACTAGCTGCAAATATTTGCTCCCCTTTATACACCGGTCAGTGCTTTCACATCATGAAAACTTCTGAAAATTTGACAAAGCCTATGGACGACCAGGAAATATTAACAGTAAATCCTAACAAGCTAGAACTTGAATCATCAATATGTAAAATGGATCCTGAAAAATATATAGAATGGGACAGATATCTTCAGATCAAACTGGCTTCATTCCGGTATCAAAGCCAGTAGTAAAGGAGATATCTGACAATTTAAACGCAGAAGAAGTAATAAGAATTGCAACGAATATGGCCAAAAAGGCGGGTATACGATACTGCCTTGGTTATGAAAGGAGGTAAAATAGATCCTGAAAGATTTTTATCATGGTTTTTACAAAGAATGCAAAATTGTTCTGATATTTTGAAGTCTCGTGAATGATGGTACGATTACTTGTGTATTGAAACATGATGTTGG
>JBPCNB010000677.1:0-3164 GCA_051001675.1 Nitrososphaeraceae archaeon
TATGGCAATAACCACTTACCTGGAAACATTTTCATTTACGCTCCACAACAAAAAGTGCTCATGTTAGTTGATATCATATTCCCAGGATGGATTCCTTTTCCATATTTGGCAATCGCCAAAGACACGGCAGGGTTTATAGAGGCCCATGACATAGCATTGAATAATTATGATTTTGATACAATAGTTGCTGGACACCTCACAAGGCTGGGAACAAAGGCAGATGTTGGAGTACAACGAGAATTCGTCATGGACTTAGAAAAGGCAGCCGACAACGCAAATCAAAACGTTTCTTTTAGCGGTATTGCAAGCCAAGTAGGAAGTTTTGATAATCCGTGGCTGCTTTTCTCAAAATATATTGATGCTATCAATAAACAATGCGAGGAGGTGATGTTACCAAAATGGGAAAGTAAGCTTGGTGGAGCAGAGATATTCATGTCAACCCATTGCTTTACTATGACTGAATCCGGAAGAGTTGACCCAACAATACGGGCACTATTTCAAGATTAGCATACATAATGATAACACGTAGAATAAAGTATCTTTTCATTATCGAGCCTTATAGGCAGCTTTTATTTAAGTGAACTGCCATTTCGGGTACGATAAAATTTTTTTTAATGAAGCGTGTGAAGGTCACATTTTGAGGAGGAGTTTGACCGTCAGCCATTTTTACTTGAAACTAATATATCTGAAATATTTGCAGATGGAGACGTACGCTATGGTTCAGTAAAGAGAGTAGGTGAGGGTTCTATTTGCCCAGCAGTACTAGGCCTATGAAAGATTTACCAATGACAAGATATTAATTTTAAGATGCGTCGCAACTTAGCATTTCTAACCTGCTATTCGTTAATAAGGAAGCTATTATTATGTCAACTGTAGGATGAGTGGATAAATGCCCTACAACTACACATTCATACTATTATATTTGCCATTATCGATGGCTTGTATTATTGTGCTTCTTTTAGTGAGCTCTACAAATGTCATGTATGGGCAGCTCCAAAATCAAACAATAGGTGTAAATATCACATCTCCTGAGAGAGGCAAAACAATCCCAGTAAGCAGTAATCTAACGGTGAGTGGCAAGTCCACAGATAATCCATTTGAGGATAATTGTCAAGTTTCCGTTATTGTGAACAATGTAAGGCCTTATCAGCCAGCAACTGTAAATGGGAGTACAGGACAAGCAAGTGACTATTCTAGATGGTTTTTCATATTGAGCTCTAACTATACCTCTATCAATGAGGGAGTAAATGAAATAACAGCGAAGTTATCTTGTCTACCAGTTACGACCGGTAATAACCTAACCAAATGGTATAGCGTTAATGTTACAGGTGTGACTACAGCCCAGAACGCAACAACTGCTACGACATCACCATTACAAACATTCACGCCAGATCAAGAGAAATTAGGACAACTACAGCAGCCGCTGTCGCCCCAGCCACCGACCTTAACTCCAAGTCCAGAAGGATTACCTATAGACGACTTGCCCATACAAGAATCTATGAAGGGAGGAAATGAACCAGATATAATTGAAGGTTCGCTATTTGCTGACAATATAGATGGAGGAAATGGTGATGATAGAATTCAAGGGAGCAGCGGAGACGACACCATAAGTGGAAGCAATGGTGATGATTATCTTCAGGGAGATGAGGGTAACGATAACTTGAAAGGCGTAAACGGAGACGATATACTTTTTGGTGGCGACGGAGATGATGTTATGGATGGAGGAAATGGAGCTGACAACTTTAGCTGTGGTGGTGGAACTGACACTATTGTAGACTTTAGTTCTTTTCAAGGCGATATAAACTCAGATGACTGTGAAATCTCATAACAAATCCTTCTTACTAGCGTGAACTCAAAACGGAAAAACTCTAACTGAGGATTTGAATTCTTATTTATTTTGAAAATTTCTATTAGGCAATTAAGTCATCTTATCTCTATTGTCTACATCGTCTTCCTCCACCTCATCAAATGTAGATATTAGATGTGAACAATGTGGTGTTACATTCACTTTGCTTGAAGATAAAGAAGAACATATGAAACTAGAGCACAAAGAAGGAACTCTTTTCAATAGTATTGCTATTTCTGACGGAGACAGGTATATCCCATTGAAGGAAATGAATCTAACTACAAAGCAATATTATTCTAGAATCTCTGGTTTGATGATGCTGGCTTAATTAAAAGACACAAAGGAAAGTATTCTCTGACCTTATTGGGTAAGGTGGTCTATGGTTCAAAGATGACGATAGGCAAAGCTCTCCAGTATTACTGGAGATTAAAAGCAATAGAGTCAATTGAGATGTCTCCTTCTGTAACACTTCCAAAAGACGACCTGTCGAAGCTAGTCGACACACTCATTGATAATCAGCAAATCAAAGATATCGTCATGATGTCATTTTCAAATCTTGGACTGCTAAATAGGATATAAAAGCAGCTTCTATTCCAATACAGGATCAAAACAAATAGGCGATACTGCATTATGATTACTAGTGAAATTACTTTCTGTCATTAATGGACCCTGTTTGAACAACATATATCTTGTTGTCCTTTGAGCGATTAGGAAATAAATAATAGTCTGATTTTTCTACATTAGACCTTGCTTGATGAAATTGACAAGATAATGCTTTCATATCTTGGAAAGAATGCTCGTATGTCATCTGGTGAAATTGAAGGAATTTACGAACTATGGGCTACAGCATTACAGTGAGAGCAATAAGATATAGATTGCAGAAATTAGAGAGCAGCAACACAGTTCTTGGATATTCCTCAATTCTAAACCCCAACTTTGTCTCTGATAAGATAAATCGTACAATTATTCTCAAGATCAAATATTCACACAATTCCTCATCTTTAATAGATAGACTAGAAAATTACGTACAAGAAGCACCTTTCTGTGTCTATTCTGCTCGCTTAAGCGGAGATTTTGATTGGATATTTCATTTTGTTTTTGATTCAATTGATCAATTTGAGCTAGAGAGTAACAATTTCTTACACCGCTTCGGAGATCTGATAGCAGACTATCGTTCTTACGAATCTAAGGCCGTAAAACTTTCTCCGTATATGCTCTCTGATGAACACGACACGGTTGAAAGAAAATCTCACGTATATAAAATCCTCAATTCCTTACAAAAATATAATAACCTAAATGATAAACTTCAATTTATCGT
>JBPCNB010000678.1:0-1740 GCA_051001675.1 Nitrososphaeraceae archaeon
ATGCCATTCCTTCTTGAATAAAAGGATTTTTCCCTGAATCCAAACCTCTGTGCCTTCAATGAATTTCAGGTCTGTAGTATCAAGTACATCTAGATCCAATTGTCTGGGAGTAATGATCGCGAGATGATTTACGTCAGTATAAAATTCCCAAACCTTATCTATATGGCAATTCACATTGAACTTATGCTTAAAAAATCCCAATGGTAATGTCTGGGTTTATGACTGAATGGTCTTTTTAGTTTAGTGCTGGGTAATATCTTGATGACAAACCTTTTCGTATATAAAGTATATAACGGCAGAACAAATTTGTGTTAGGACAAGTCCCAGGTTTTCGTGCATTAATAGCATGATATCTCTGTAACACCTGAATTCAAGTATGGCAATCCGTGACAGGAAAAAACTTTTTGAATAGTGTCGCTATGCATTAACGTATACGTTGAAAAGCTATTATGTAGCATGTCCAGAATGCGATTCAGAATTCGTCAGTTATGAAAAATATATTGATCATGTTTTTGAAAATCATAAAGATCAACCTTCTCTTAGAATGAAAGCAAACATAAGAAAAAAAGAAGAGAATAGGGGAGTGACCTGAGTAGCTGAGGTAATTTGGATAAACGGAAATTGTAGAGCGGGTCCCTACATGCAGAGAACCAAAAAGACAATTAGGACATATAGTATCACAACATAAATTTATTTCCCAGCAGATATCCTTCACCAAAAAATTGAAGATAGTTATGATTCTCTTCCAAGAATACTATATTCCTTCCTATTTGTGGTGTTTTACTTAGTAAATCTCGCTATATCGTATAATTTTATATAGCAGAGTGCATATATTACTATATGTCTAGCATTTTGTCTCTTATAGAAGAGGAGCAAATCAATGCAGTTAGACTTGTGAGATGTCCTAAATGCGGCAGAATAGTTAAGGCAAACAACGAATGCGAATGTGACATTTTTCTTCAGTGGTTTAGGAAAAAATGAATGACATTTGATCAAAGTCTAAGGAGGACCCGGGAGGCTGAGGATAAGGCCTTGCAATACAAGTCCTGATTTAAAAGTTCAGGTTCATTTGCGTTGCGTACAACGTTGAGCATTTCCGCATTAACTTTACTTTACTTTTGCTTTATTCTAGTTTCATTGATTTGGATATTATGTAAAATGCGTGTGCTGATATTAAAAATGCTGCCAGGGTCATTTTTGTTGCGAATACAAGATTCCACGGTGTCTCGGGATTCGGATACGGAACACTAATAATATCTGATCTGAAAACACCCCTTAGAACCTCATTGGTAAGAAACGAATTCCACAGTATAAAGTTGTAAACAAACTCGTACAAGGCAATCACGGCTATTGCGAGAACAACGAGTTGAAATAGAGATTTGACTGATTTGGGAATAACCTTGACCTTGTCACCTGCAAGTTTGGTCACGCAGAACCACGACACAAGTGACATTATCATAAGATAAGTAACTAATTTCGGAGATCCTTGAGCTGGAAATTCGGTATTGACCAAGACTTCTCCAATAACTAATCTACCTGTCCTGGAATATTCTCCTGCGCTGATGTATAACGCAAAAAAACAAATTGACAGCATTATGACTGCAGATATGTAAAAAGCAATAACAAACACATTTCTTGTCCTCCGCTCGTCGGTTTGGGGATCAGAGTGCTTCATTATAACGTGATAATCGGAAATCTCGGTGATATAAAATATGATGCCCTGACACACTGACAAACATC
>JBPCNB010000679.1:0-1544 GCA_051001675.1 Nitrososphaeraceae archaeon
AAATCCAGTACAAGAGGTACAAAATCCAGTACAAGAGGTACAAACCCTCTAATTTACCTCACACACATCCAGACTTAAAAGGTTATGTCAATCCGCCGTACTCCTGGCTCGAGTAGTGTTATACTCATTATAATTATTGGTGGATCCTACCGTATTTCCTGGGGATTCAGACAAGTTTTCCACATTGAAGATGGAATTAAGACAAAACTCGATAGCAAGGCTGTGCTTCCCTCACACCGACTCATTCCGTAATGACATATTTGAAATTTTTTCAATAGTTTTGGATTGTCTACTAGTTTATGGCGGCGTATAGAACAGTTCTCATCCGATTTGAGGCTTCATGAAATAAACGAGTTTACGAAGATGGGCAAGAGGGTATTTTGTCTCATAAGATAAGTGTTTTGCCGAGAATCAATAACTGCTGAGGGTGATATTGGTATTCTCACGGTATCAATCATTAGCGAAATAATAATCATTATTATTGATAGTGGCCAATAAGTTAACTGTTGCTTACCTTACAGCAATACTTTGCGGTGGTATATTATTGATATCGAATACAGTAAATGCACAAAATTCGAGTTTGCCTATTAATATTACAAATGCGTCAAATCAACAAAACCTCCGTCCTAAGTAATTTGACCGATCTGACCGATACTTCTGCGCACGGGAACGTGAGCGAGAATATAAGGGGAGTTTACAACACAACGCAAGCCAACAATGCCATGATGTCTGATGATTGACTAGAATCACAGGACCAAGATAAAAAGAGATGTGAGACGAGGAAAAATGTAACGATTCTTCTGGTATTTTTTGTTAGTATGTCGACTATAAAATACCAAATCCCTCAGTTTCTGTTTTTAATTCTACTATTTTTGTAGTTTCTCTTTATTGAAGAGCCTGTTACCTGAAATCGGTACTGCTCTGCAAATAATGCACTATAGAATTGTGAATAACTCTTAGCGGCGTCATACGTACTAAAATTAAGTCTCAAGTCTTCCAAGATTATACTTCTACCAAAGATATCTACAATTTTTATGACGTAGTATTTTGGTAGTTTTTTCACCTGTCTAATAAGCAGAAATACAGTTATTAGTAAAAAGGTAGTTATGGCTAGCATAACGAAAACTTGTTCAAAACTCTTGCTGATGTTGACAAAAACACAATACATATTGTTCGAACAATCTGTACGCCAAGCCACCAAACCTGACAGATGTTTCTAAGATCGAATCAAATATCATAGATATGCAGATATCCTACAAACAAATAACCTACCGGCTATTTTTCTTCCGACTGTTTTTCAGCCTCTTCCGTCAATCTTTCTATCTTTTTCTCTGGTGTTTCTGGCTGAGGACCTGATTCAATGATGATTTCTTTATCAGCAATCGATTTTGTGGGAAGCACAACAGTTTCCCCTGCTTCGTTTTCCATAATTATGTGGAAGGCTCCGGCCTGTTTGATAATACCACTATGACCATCGAACCTTATCTTTTGTCCCTTCTTGAGCGTTGATTCTATATTCGTTGAACCGTGGATTAAAGAAGGTA
>JBPCNB010000680.1:0-4875 GCA_051001675.1 Nitrososphaeraceae archaeon
CGTTCGCGGCACTAGACATTCAAACAAGAAGAATGCTGAATAGCCAACTATTACAAATACATCAAGAAACTAACAAGATATTTACTATTCAACTGATCTGACAAATTAGCAAATTCCACATTCTGGCGTAGTGGTATTAGAATTTGTTTTTCAACCC
The DNA here is from genome assembly GCA_051001675.1 of Nitrososphaeraceae archaeon. Lineage (GTDB taxonomy): Archaea > Thermoproteota > Nitrososphaeria > Nitrososphaerales > Nitrososphaeraceae > TH5893. The sequence continues at coordinate 158 of JBPCNB010000680.1, forward strand.
AATCATAAAGCTCAAGTGATTGAAATTTTTTATTCGGAGAAAATGGAGTAAAAGCTCGACCATTTGGCACTCTGTTCGTGCGATAAACCTGAGAAGGAAAGGGATCAAGGCCTATCTGACTGCGTGTCATGCCCGTGTTCAGACTGATAGGTTCCCCAATGCAGTGGTGTTTTCTCTCTATGTGTCTGCCCACAGACCAATACCTACTGCCATGCCCTGAGTTCAGGACAGTATGGACAAACCCATTTCATCTTGAGAACCCCTATCAATCGTTTTGTCAATGTGAACACCGGTGTTACACCGGTGCAACTTCGGTGACTGAAGCATCCGATAATACTACACTAACGTTGTATAAGAAGATTATTATATAAATATATTCTATACATAGAATGACTTTTGAGAACTGAATAAACTTGAAGCCGTGTGTATTGCGCTGACGCATTCAGCTAACCCCGTATGGCAGGTTAATAGTAGTAGGATAACGATGTGGTAATAAGTTAAGTTAATACAAGAGCGAAGGCAGCCTGACCGATTGCCTTCCATTTAGTAGGCTTAACTCGATTAAGAGATGTAGTTATGGACAGGGATTAGATGTGGGTAATAAACCCAAAATAGATAACAATAAGGCGTCTAAAGCATGTATTTAGACCTCCTAGCGAACAGTATAGAATACTTCATGCATTCATCATTACTAGGCATTTGTTGCACTAGACAGCCGATTCAGCATACTTAATTATTACGTATTCATACCCAACACAAGATGCCCCATGTAAGTAAAACGTACAGTCCAAAAGAGATTGAGGTTCGCATTTCGGAGATTGCTGATGGCATTTATAGGATAGCAGGGTTTACAGATACCTTTGGAATTACCTATAACCAGTTTTTAATTAATGATGCGAAGCCCATGTTGATTCATACTGGACCTATGGGAATGTACAAGCAGATAGAGGAGAAGGTAAAAGAAGTAATTCCCTTGCAGAAATTAACCTATGTGGCCTTTCTGCATTTTGAGAGCGATGAGTGGGGAGGCATGGCATTTCTTGATAGTGCTGATGCACAGTTAGTATGCAGTGATTTAAGTTCAAAGCTAAACTTGGTAGGATGGTATAATATTCCTGTGGACCATATTTCATTTTGGGATAATGAAACTCTCAATACAGGCAAAAAACAGTTTAGATTCATTATGACTCCTCATGTGCATCATTGGGACAGCATGATGATGTTCGAAGAAACGACGAAGTCTTTATTCCCATCCGATTTGTTTATTCAGCCTGGCGATAATAAGCCTGTTTTATCAAACGATATGTCAGAACCTATGATTGACCTTTATAGAGGTGCAGGAATATTTGCTAGTGAAGAACCTGTAAGGCGCACAGTTAAAAGACTCATCGATCTGTCTCCAAATATGGTCTATCCCATGCATGGTTCTTGTATTGACAGCTCAACATTTTCAAAATATACAGAGGCCATAATGAATAAAAATTTTGCTTATTCGGGAATGTTACTAGGCCAAAAATTAGAAACAGTTAGTTAATACACAAGAAGCCTGAAATCTAGGAAGAGAAACGATAAGTCAACTGTAACATTTGTGTTTTCTATAAAAAATGATGAGCTTAAGCTCGGTGGCTGATAATTTGTGGATTCTAATTTTCTAAAATCTATTTTTCTCAGACTCAGTTGTACATCTTACTTCTTGATTCTAATTCTCCAGAGCTCTTTTGCTTCTTCTAATACTATGAATTGCCACTTCCGTTTTTGACAAACACTTGGTATTGATTTAAAGGCCGATTCTTCGCTATCTGTGATGATTTCAATACAACCATTAACGTTATCATTATCATTAAGTAAACTCATAGCCTTGACAGATTCAAAAGATGGATAAGGACAAGCCATTCCGGTAGTATCCACTGACGTTGCTATCCCACAATTCTGCAATTTATCAGGAGCAGAGGATCCATTAAGTACTAGTCTAAGTTCTCTTTGCATTTATTTTTCTGACAATAAACTATCATCAGTTAACTTATATAAATAATACCATACCGCCTTTTTTTGATGCAGGTAATGCTTCATTGAGAAATCCTATAACGTCTTCAAATTCAACTCCTTGCTCTAGATTATCAGCAGTGACTCCCATTTGTTTCAACATTTCCTTTGATGGCCCACAAGCAGTAATTTGTACGCCTGCACTAATAGCGTCGTGTAAATATTTATCTAAAGGTGGAACCCCAGGCATTGTTATTTTGGAAGCACCGCCTTTTTTTACGATATCTAAGGCCCCCATAGTGCAATATAGTTTACATTTTGCACCCATCGTTACTGAACCCAAGGCAAGTACAACAGCAGAATATGCTCTTCCTGGATCATTTGATGCAAGAACCAAATGAACCTCTTGTCGGTCTTCTTTTTCTTGTGACATTACTCTGAGGAAACTTTATTACTCTAAAATAGTTTTGGCTACACCTGATAATACACAACTCTAGAATAAAGGTCGACTTGGACCAAGTCACGTTATTATCACTAGCTTGAAAGATCTCAGATATATCAGAATAGATCAAACCTAAACTTTCAGATGGAATACTAACATGACTCAAGCAATTCAATGCGCACACTGAATTCTCAATTATTAAATTTAACCATGCCAATTTCAATCTGAGTATAGACACTATGACAACAATTGGCGGCAATTTTATGGGGAAGAAATTGGTAACTACTCAGACCAACGAACTTAGTGTCACGAATAGAAAATGTTAAATTATTTAATATGGTCGTATCAAACGGTCCAACATATCCACTATCAGAATAAATCTACAGTTGTGGTATATTAGTACTGTTTTATGCATGTAAATTAGACTAATCAATTTGTTTATAGGAGTAGCGACAGTTATAGCTGCAATGATTAGCTTACCTTAAAGGGCAATAAAAAATTAGGGTTTGAAACTCAGAGCTTCTTGAATAACCCCTCTTTAGCATAGACGATGCCTACATCTACTAATGGTTTTTCTTCTCCTATTGCTCTTTCTATGGCTTTCTTACTACGCTGTATAGCCTGTTCAGCAGTCATATCTGCACTATACTCTTGTTGAATCAGATTAAGAGCACTGTCCGAAAATTGACCGATTGTAAAGGCCGACCCTCTAAAATACGTGCCACCAGGATCCACTTGATATAGTTGAGTTCCCAACTGATCTTTACCCGCAATTATAATAGATGCTGCTTGTGGTCTGACAGCGTATATTGTATAGGTGTGAAGATACGAACTCAGGTGTTTTACAAGAGAAGCAATGTCTATTGGACTTTCAATAGTAAGTTTGTGCTTCTGAGCCTCCACCCTTAGCTCATCTATTGATTGTAAGATGTCTCCAATGTATCCAGAACCAGTGGTACCTACATGTGTGTCTATTGTAAATATCTTTTCAGAGGGCTCCATGAGAGGCCTCGTTGGTTTAATATAACTTGAAGTTAACGCGAAAGCAGGTGTTTTAATCCCTATGGTAGTTGAACCTCTGCTTACAGCTTCTAATGCACTCTCTACTAATAACATCCTTCCTCCTGGACCGTAGTATGACATATACCCTCTATTGTTGCTAGTTCCAGTGAAACCAAAGCTAGAGTTGTTGCTATTCGGTCCAGAATCTCTTTCTTCTGACATTTCTATCTTTTCACCTCCTTCTTAGAATTGCTTACTGCTACTAACAAGTTAGGAATTGTTAATATGTCGATTCCATTACCAGAACCAGGGTCTCTTTCCATAGCAGCAACTGCTTTAGTTGCAATTTCTTGAGCTTGCTCGTTAGTTACTTCAATATTATATCTACTTTCAAGAACACCATATGCTATTGGGGCACCTGAACCGGAAGCTGCAAAATCTTCCCCCAGTTATTGCACCACTCATATCCGCGACATACACATGGCCTCCCTCTTCATCAACACCCCCTACCAATAACTCCACAAAATATGGTTGATAATTCTTAAGGCCTGAGTATGCAAGATTTGCTATTAGCCTTGTAGATTCCTTGACTGATAATTGGAATCCCCTTCTTAATTCCACAAGCCTCCGCTCTGCTTTTGCTACTTTGACCAAATACTCTGCATCTGATAGCTGACCTGCAATTGCTACTGCCAGTGTGTCATCCACCTTTGTTATTTTTTGAGTTATCTTCGAACCTATGAAGAAGCCCTTACTGGCTCTTTTATCAGATCCAAGTACCACTCCTTCCTTTGTTTTGACTCCAACTATAGTTGTCATTCTATATGCTGAATTATACAAAAGACTTCAATAAATCGACCAGCTATTATAGAAAGTGGTCACAAGAGTCAAGGGTCAAAGTCCGATATATCCTAGTTACTCACTCTTTGTGAGTTCAAAATATATACCAGAACATTATATATAATACAAGAGGCATAAAACATATGGCTAATTGGGGAACTGAACCAGACGACTGGTTTAGACGACTATTTGGTGGCAGTAATTTCCCATTCCTGCCTAGAAGAGGAAGCGGTAGTGAGGACTGGTTTAGAGACATGCCTAGACAGTTTGAACAAATGAGACGAGAAATGGAAAGAATGTTTCAGGAGCAGTTTACAGATATCGATGAAACAAAAATACCAAAAGAGCTGATACGAGAATATCAAAATCCTGAAGGCGGGAAGGTACGTGAAGTAGGACCATTTGTAGACGGCTATTTCATGACTTTTGGAGCGGATGGTAGACCGAAAGT
>JBPCNB010000681.1:0-4738 GCA_051001675.1 Nitrososphaeraceae archaeon
ACTGGTTAGACTCATTTTACAAGATGGGATTTGGGCAAAAAAGTAATAAACAGAAAGACAGTGTAAATATAAAATAACTTCTTTATTAGAGAAGAAATTAGATTACAGTCTTTTAGCAAAGCCATAGGAGATCTGTCTGACTTCTTTCTCCTAAACGAATGCTAAAAAAGAGAGAATTTATGGTCTGAAGAACTGTTGCTGAGGAACTGCGAAGAATGAAGTCCATGCCTTCACCACATTGTTATTGAACTCCAATACTGCATCTGTTGTTCGGCTGTATATCCTGATGTTATCTCTTGCTGCATCCAAGCTATTAACAACTACTTGGTTGTTTGTCTGAACTGCTTTTACAATGTTGTTTGTAATTTCATTTGTTTGATTTCTCATCTGTTCTGCATATTGACCTGTAAAGGGCGTGTTCAAGTTAAAACCTCTCGCATCAGTTATGTGTTTTTGAGCTGCTATGGTATTCTGAACTGTATTCTTAACGGCCTGTATATAATCAAGTTGAAGATTGGATACAGATTGCGAATATTGTGGTTGAGCTTTTGCTACTTCATCCACTACTCTGGTAACGCTTTGATTTATTGCTTCATACACGTTGTTAGTTTCATTGTTTCTTGCCGTTGAATTATTTTCTTTAGACATATGATTATATTACATCCCATTGTATATAAAGTTTGGTAATATAGGGTGTTTATTACCGCCATAAACCATTGGCCGGACTAAATCGATGTGAAAAATTAAGGACTACCTATTATATTCATTTATTCAACGGGCCGAGTTTTTTCTCGTAATATATTTCAGATCGAAAATTTACTTTTATAATGTCATTACATTTGTTAAATAATAGATGATTTAACTAATAATATATTAACAAAAATAAATCAACTAGTGATCTTTGCTTTCATTTGTTAGGTTATTGTAGCGAATATCTTATATTCTTTTACATTATATATAGAATATGATCGAGAGTCTAATCCTTGTGAAATACGCTGCCATTGGCTTTGCTATCAGTTGCTTGTCTCTTGAAGTCGTTTGGCATATGACATCCTGTGGACTCTCATATGAGAGCAAAGCCATCACTGTTAATGCTTGTAAGATAGGTAGTATTGGGCAAGGTATGACACTATACGATGAAAAGGTGGTATTCACAATGCTAACGATGATGAAAAATAGAAAAAAAAATAGAAAAAATAGAAATGAATTACTCGTAACATTCAAAGGGATAAAATACGGAGCGTTTGCTGGTTTTATCGCAACTTGGTCCATATCTTCACTAATTGCAGCAATTGAACTATTACTAGGGTTGAAAATAGCTACATTTTATTCGATTATGGGCATAAGCTTGGGGTTAAATAATGTCACTACTGCGGCGTATGCAGCTTTCGGTCTTCATCTGCTAACTGGCACAATAATAGGAGCAGTGCTTGGTGCTATTGGGATCAAATGGAAAAAAGTGCTTATGCTCAATCCATATAAGAGTGCATTAGTTGGTGTTGGAGCAGGAATAGTAATCTGGTTAGTATTATTTCTACCAATAACTGCATTGTTAGTGCAACCATCAATTAATCGTATTACTATGATGTTAGCAATAGAATCGCAGCAGGCAGTATTATCAGAAGACATAAACCAGTCTATTAGAAATATTGTGTTGAATGCAGTTGCGTTTCACCTAGCATGGGGTGCGATATTTGGATTTATAATTAGCTGCTTGCTACGGATTAGGGTTTTTAGAATAAAGCAACATTATAAAGATGTTGTAGATATAGATCCAAACATTCGGCTAGTTACTATTTGTGACGCAGATGGTAGGATGATGTACTCTCGTCACCGTCAAGGCGTGAAGAATTTACTCACTCCAGAAGAAAGCAAAAAATCACTTGAGATGGCCATGACTGGATGGAAAGTACGAAGCGACCTTTCACATAAGATAGGAAAGGGCAGATATGTTTTGGCTGAATACGAAAAGATTAAACGCATCACGATGCCATTTGGAGATGACTATCTTCTTTATGCAACCACAGAAATAGAAGCCGATCATTTTAATATAATCAATAGAATCCGTAAACTTGAGGCAGGTCTGAAGTATTCCAATTAAAATAGTATCAAGGTTTTTAACCCACTTCAGAGATTTCTTGAATAAGGACTTGGTGATTTACACAAATCTTGGGTTCAATATTCCCTGCCTTACGAGGCACTATACACCATGTAGACATCTTGATATCCAAATAATAAGGTCCTGTTTTAACACAGCTAAAAACAGCAGTATTTGTGAGCAGTAGACAAGAATAGAAAACAAATGGCTACCAATATTTGATGTGTAGGATAAGAAAAGAAGAAGAAATGTCAGAGATGAACCATTAGAAGAAGTACATTCTAGACTACATAATAAACTTGTTACTAAAATGGAAGAATCAGTTACACCAACCAACATAAGGATTATCCAAAATCCTAGAGAATCAATAACTTTAGCTTATGATATAGTAAAATCAGCAAAAGATGAAGTATTGAGAATATTTCCGTCAATCAAGGGGTTTCGCCGACAAACACGTATAGGTATTTTGCACCTATTCAAGGAAGCACTTGAACGAGGTGTAAAAGTTAGAATACTTATTCCTGCTGATGAGCAACAAATTATACAGATATCAAACGAAGTAAGCTTAGCATTACCTCAAATAGATATTCGATCTATAGACAAGAGTTTGCATACTAGTATGGGAATTTTAGTTGTTGATAGAAAAGAATCTTTAATTATAGAATCAAAGGACGATACGAAAGATAATTCCTACGCTGCCTCAGGATTGGCTTCATACTCTAATAGCAAACCTATTGCTTTATCATATGCATCTATATTTGAAAGTCTTTGGAAACAATCAGAACTATATGAGCAATTAAAAACTCATAGTAAGATGCAAAAGGAGTTTATCAATATAGCAGCTCATGAGCTACGGACTCCTATACAAACGATACTGGGTTTGTCTGAAATTCTTCGCAGTAAAATAAGAGAAGATGATTACGAACAAAAAGAATTGCTAGATACTGTCATCAGGAATGCAAAAAGGCTGCAGCGACTTGCTGATGATATATTGGATGTTACAAAGATCGATAGTCAATCGCTAAAACTTGACAACAAGCATTACTTTAATCTTAATGATATAATAATAAATGCTCTCGCAGACTATCAAAAGGAGGAAAAAGATAACAAGAATAGAAAAATAAAATTACTATATCATTATAATTATGAGAACATTTTTGTAGAAGCAGATAAGCCAAGAATAACTCAAGTGATTTCAAATCTTCTAAGAAATGCTCTCAAGTTCACAAATGAAGGGGAGATATCTATCAGTGTTGAAAAAGACGATATTGGTAAGCTGATTCTTGTTAGTGTTAGGGACACTGGTGCTGGTATAGATCCTGAAATACTCTCAAGACTATTTACAAAGTTTGCTACTAAATCCTTCGAAGGCACGGGATTGGGATTATACATTTCTAAAAGTATAGTAGAAGCTCATGGTGGTAAAATATGGGCCCAGAATAACCCAGATGGAAATGGAGCTACATTTAGTTTCAGTCTACCTGCCAAGAATAATAATGTTCATTCTTGAAAATTTTAAGTCACTCATTTTACCGCTAAAAAAGTGGTTTTTAGATTGCATGTCCTGTATGCTGGTGATCCATCGTCGGCCCGGTATAAGATTAGCATTTTCGAATGCACGATATGACATATACGTTATATTTTAAATAGCAAATAAAAATATCTTTGATTGGTAGCCGATGACGAGTTATCGATCTTCTTGAGAACGAAATAAAATAGAATAGTATAACATGAGAACTTGGAATCAAAAATATGATGTAAATGTCCTACAATGTATCATAGTAGATAACAAGGAGATGAAGTAGAAGAGCAGACCAAAAAAAGGCAATGCTGTCATGATACTTTATAAATACAGCGACTCTAAATTTTATAACATGATTTACAATTCTGTCCTGAAAAACTCATATGAAGTAAATGACGCCATCAATCGCCTAAACTCTCTGGGCCTTTTCCCTCATCCTGATAGAGTAAAATCATGGGATACATATAAAATGGTTGATATAATAAGCAGAGGAGATAGGGTCTCCTTTATACTTGATGTAGGATGTAATTGCTCTCCTGTCATGCCCATATTGAAGAGACTTGGATTTAGAAATCTGTATGGTTGTGACTTGTTCCTAAAAAATATAGATTACAGAATAATGGAAGTTGATTACTCTCTTAACAGACTGATTACTGAAATATATGAAGACCAGACATTTAATGTCTCGGTTCAAGATCTTGAAAAAACTAATTTCAACGATAATATGTTTGACTTTATTACATCGTTGTCAGTAATAGAGCACGGAGTTAATATTCAAAACTATTTCAAGGAAATGAATAGAATATTGAAGAAAGATGGAATACTTCTGACATCTACGGATTACTGGCCTGACAAGATACTCAACGGGGTAAAGACAGAGTATAATCCTAAGCATAGCCCAGATAACATATTCAGCATGGAAGAAATAGAGACAAATATAATCAAAACTGCCGAACAGTATGGTTTTGTGCTTACCGAGCCAATAGATTTTACCTATGAAGATAAAGTTGTCCATTGGGATGCTACTGGGCTTGACTATACTTTCATCTTTTTTGCATTAAAAAAGGGTAGATCACTATAGGCAAATGTTTTATATGCTGCTATGTCTATAACATAGG
>JBPCNB010000682.1:0-1044 GCA_051001675.1 Nitrososphaeraceae archaeon
TTCCTACGCTTCAACCATCTCATTTTGGAAGAACATACGCTGCATATGGAGGAATATTCATTATTTCGTCAATTGCATGGGGTATGATTGTAGATAAAAAGAAACCAGATAGATTTGAAATTATAGGATCATTGGTTACAGTATGTGGTGCAATTATAATATTTTATACTTCACGCTAGGTACTATAAGTATGTTAAATTGACCCAACCATGCACAAGTGAATTTTAGGCCACGAATAAGCACACAAGTGGGGAGATATTTGCGGTACATCATGAATTCTGTCTAAGTTCTAAAGTACTAAAGCCGGATGAAGATAAGAAGCTATTAATAAAATAATTGGGTCACACTGGTTAACTTCGTCATTTATCAGATAATTTTTATTTTTACTGCTCTCAAATATGAAATAGAATTATTCTCAGCTCCTATCATTAATGTATAGTCCCCAGACTCCAGATCAGTTGACGGTATAAATTCAAATGAAACTTCCTGTTCTTCTCCTTCCTCCATCAAAATTGGTGATAGTTGTACAAAATATCCTGTAGAATTTCCGATATCTCCAGAGGAAGTAAACGTACCTGAAGCAACTAATCGCATATCATTTTTCAAAGAGGATGAAGCTGAATCTGAATCTGACTTAATTGAGAGCTTAATCTTTTCTTTCTCACCTCTCTCTATGGTTAATTCTTTATCTGATTCAAAAACATCAATTGAAAAAGGTGGATCTTCTGCTGCATCAACTTTTCCGATCTTATTCTGAGACCATTCACTAAACCAAATCTGTTTATCATCTTTTCCAATGGAAAACTGTAACACGTTTGCAATGCCACATATATCATTATTTTTTATGCTACTATTATTATTACTAATATCATCATTAGAACAGACACCCCATAATCTATTTTGTGTTGGAACCCAATATTCAGTCAATATTTCAGTTGAAGGATCAAATTTAGATATCTTATTTCCATGTTGTTCATTGAACCATACTAAACCATCATCTGATACCTTAACCATGGATGGTAATGTATAGTATCTATTTTGAAA
>JBPCNB010000683.1:0-1891 GCA_051001675.1 Nitrososphaeraceae archaeon
GATAATATATGACCGTGCATCAGAAACAGAAGCTGATATCAACGTTGAAGCGGATAAGTATAAGATCTCACAAGTAGTTTACAATCTGCTAAATAATGCCATTAAATTTACAAATGAAGGTAGTATAACCATTAGCGTCAAAAGAAAAGGCGATAAGGTAGAAAATAAGAAGGCTATTGTCGTTAGTGTAAAGGATACAGGCAAAGGAATTGATTCGGAAATGCTCACAAGGTTGTTCACAAGGTTTGCTACCAAATCTTTTGCAGGGACAGGACTAGGATTATTCGTTTCCAAATGTATCGTTGAAGCGCACGGCGGTGAAATATGGGCAGAGAATAATGTGGATGGAAAAGGAGCTACATTTAGCTTTACTTTGCCACTACCCATCAAACAATGATAACTAAAGGATGGATTCTGATTAGCGAATTTATCTTTAGACTAGTGTTTTATTAAGGTCTTGCATATCCATTAACTTTTGTAAGATTTTTCTCTGGATTAGATAGCACGAGATTTTCTTGAAACATCAACAACCCTCAAGATTGCAGTAAAGTATTTTCTAGCACAGAAGAACTAACTGCGCAGTACAAAAAAACATCCAGAGTCATTCTAGTATTTCAAAAAAATCATAATGCCACTATAACACTATAGATTAGCTTCATCAGCCTTTGGAGTATTGGGAGAAACACCAGAGGGACTTGCTACAACGTTCCTTACAACTTAATTTCGGTAGAAGACTAGTGTAGTTACTTACTATCGGTAAAATATATCTATAACCGTATTACCGTAACTGAGGATCGCTAGTCAAAAAAGCTGTCACCTCCAAAGAGGCCGTTGTTGCTATTTCCTCCTGCTCCACCTGTGCCGTCGTCATTGCTCCCATCATCATCATTGACATCAATACCTGTATCACCGCTACTCTCTTCTTCAGATTCCTCAACATCATCGCTTGCTTCTTCCGTACTACTAGGAGATGGTGATGGTGAGGGAACAGCAGCTCCTTGTACCGCCGTTACATTTACAGTATGCCATTCTGATAGAGGAAGACTAGAAGAGGTCGTATCAGCACCAGCACCAGCAGGGAAGGGATTAAGGTCAAACTCTCCGGCATCGTAACATGATATCTTGGCAGTAAGTTCATTTTCCCCCGGCTTGATTAATTGATAGTCTTGGGAATATGTAAATGTCCATTTTGAAAAGTCATTTTCTTCTCCATTGGGACCAGCAGCCGTAACATTTCTCATAGGAGTTACGTCATTAGCATCAGCATACACCTGGCAATCGGTTTCTTCGTCGTCTGAAGATATTCCCTGTATTGTAAGCGCACCTGGCGGTACTTGTTGACCATCTTGGGGTGATGTGATTTGAATCGTAGGGAGTCTAGTGGCCGAAGTAGAAGGGGTTTCCGGTGTTTGAGCAACTGCTGGACTATGAGAATGGATCGTAATTAATGATGACAATATTAATAGTATAAAACCAATGAATAGCAATTTTGAATAAGGATTTAAGATATTACAGGCTTTTAATAACAATACCATATTACTGATTCCATGTGGATTTAAGCTTTGGCACAACATTTGCCCAATAGTACTACGAAGCAAGCTTATTACCTAAAATATAGATGGTGTATGAATCAGAGCCAGGTTAGCCTCAAGCTAGTAAGTTATTTTGAGGCCATGTGATCCGCATTATTATTACGTCCTCTCTATTCACCGGTAATAGAGTGCTTGATTACCACTACTCCTTCTGGCAGAAGCTTACTAAAATATTCTATACATAAAATGAGGTAAGGGTTGTTAATCAATAATAGGGTATTTCTTATCCATCTCTGTCTCTTCTCGTCTTCTCAAATTTATTGACTCCGCCATCACTTGGGGTGAAAGTGATGGTTTTG
>JBPCNB010000684.1:0-7156 GCA_051001675.1 Nitrososphaeraceae archaeon
TGAAAGTTGTAATAGGCGGCCTAGTCAATGATAGGAAGGTAGCTACAATTCAGGGTACAATTCAGACGGGGGGGACCGCTAAAGAAACAATCCATTACCTACGACATGCAGGAGCAAAACGTATCGACGTAATTGTAAGCTACGTTGTTACCATTGATGGAAGACAAGTAGGACTCTATACTCACAATAGAGATTTTACAGCTAACAAATTTGTAGGTGAGGTCACAAACATAAATAATCTCAATAAAAAAATTGCGAAGGAAATTGGTGCAGATGCTGTTTATTACAATTCGCCAGAAATTCTGGCTCGAGGCATAGGAATTCCTGAGCACGAGCTCTGGTTCCCCGAATGGGTAAGATTTTTGGATTATCAAGCTACATAGCAGAGGCAACATAGGGCCGACCCGCTTCATAATATTTCGTAAATTCTCTCCGGCCTAGTGCTTGGTGCTACAATGCAACAGTCTTTGTAGCTAGAAAGACTCTTTTCAGGAAAGGAAAGGAATCAAAGTATATTGATCAATTTTACAATTCTCGGAATTTTTTAATATGAACAAGAACTTGTAATCGGTAATCAAGGTTTTATTAGTGTCAATAACTAATATCTCTCTTACATTCAATTTTCGATGATATGCAAATAAAATATTGTCCCTAGCAATTTCATGTCCATAATGTAATTATTCTTTGTTAATAATAACTTTAAAGGATTTCAAATATACTATGCGTTTTGTATTGTAAGTATGAAGGTTGTTAGGTCTCACACGGGGGCAACCCTTCTGCTGCTGTTCATTGTGGCTACCTTCTTATTGCAGACCCGAATTGCGTCTGGGGAAAATGATGATGAAGATACCGATAAAATGATAGCGAAAATTAAACAAAATATCGAACAAGCAGAGGAGTGTAAAGATAGTTCTATTTGCAAGCAATCTGCTGAAAATAATTTGATACTATGTCCTATAGGTTCAACTTGTGTTTTCCTGACCAATGACTTCATACCTTATAGTCTCGCTATCCCTAGGTAAAAACCAGGTTCCCTAAATGCGGTCAGATTCACGGTTTCAAGTTTAGCAAGCAGCAGCCATAGCGCTATTGTAGGAGAACAAGTGGTGCATCAAGGTATTGAGATTCATAGTATTGACATGTGTAGAATTAACACAGCTTAGGAACATTATCCAATTTCACTAAAAAACTTCTTTACCACTTCTTGCTGACCGTTTTCCATTTTAATATAGGCCTCGATAAGTTCTTTTTCGATTCCGACCTGCTTTGAAATTACGGCCCTCAATTTCTCTATATCGAGAGGTGTTATCTTGTCAATCAGTCCGCTACTATAAGCAAAGATATATTCATTGACTATCTTAAAGGCAAAGGCTGGTGCTGTCCTTATCAATAGCAACAGTCCAGTTATGATTGAACTCTCAATGATATCTTTGACTGGTAACGATCCCAAATATTTTTCCAGTATCTTTGCCCTATTGTCACCGATTTCTTCTATCGAGGAAGCAACGAGCAGGCCTGTCTCTGTGAGCTCATAAAAGGGCACTCCCTCAAGTTGAAGTGCTCTAGGGCCCCTCCGCAAGGGAAGGCGTCCTCCTTCTTTAATCACACCCGACGGAATCAAGGCTTCGTCGAGATCTCTGAAAATGCCGGAGTATATATTCTGCCATAAAATGCCATGTTTCTTAGCTATAACGTGTGCAATAGACGTCCTGGTTCTAAATTCAGGACTTTGTTCGAGGGCTAGATGAGCTATAATACCACGTTGTCTTTTCGCCTCTCCGGTAAACTTATCTTTCCTTGTCTTAAAAGTGTCAAAAATTGCAATGTTATGTTTATCCTCTTTCAAGCGTTATCACGTGTATAGTAATTGGTACCACAAGTTATATTCAATATTATTTTAATTTGTTGGTTAAAAGCTAATTATTGACTAGGAGGCCACGCTAAAGAGAAAAGGACTATTTAACCACCTACCACTCTTTGCCCTACAGCGTTTCCTTATAGCGTAGCTAGAAAAACAAGCCGATATCCAAATTAGCGAGAAGGAAGAAGGCTGCTGTGTAACAGTAATTACGACTATTCCCTGGTTTGGCTACTTAATTGGCGTTTTACCTACAAACTAGCATGGCTACTGGAATAGAGTGACGTTATCTTATAATAATAGAAATATTATTGAATTTTGAATATCCATTGTTTACCAGCATCCGGTAACATCTTGTATTTAGCTTTGGGATTATGATAGTTAAAAGATGACCTATAAAAACTATTTGTATTGAAGAATTGATCAAACGATCATTATCTATTACCATAATAGTTATTGATGATTCTTTTATTCCTGGTCTGTACATCGCATATCATCGATATGAAGCATAGAAGCAGACTCGAAATAATATCTCTTATTCTGGATATTGCCACTCGCAAGGACGGAGTAACACAGAAAAAAATCCTTTATAGAGCATACCTATCGTATCAACATCTTAAAGAATATCTATCTTTATTACAGGAAAATGGACTGATTATTTATTATCAAGAAGAAGGGAGAATATATAGAACAACAGAAAAAGGTTTGCACTTTTTAAGCCTGTATGGTAAACTTAATGAAGGGGTCATTATGACGAACAACATAATTGTCAAATAATCTCATGATAACCATCATATTACAAAACTAGCAAAACAGTCAATTGCTACTTTTGATGGAAAAAATCGTCAACAATTATGTTGAGCGCAGCAATTTATTAGGATCTGGATGTATTACACTGCAATGGGAGATAAACTCAAGGAAATACGACACACCACATCAGATGCGGTAGAAATTATTCGAAAACTAGGCTCACCTGAAGTATTTGGCTCTCTCGAAAAGATTTGTCAAACTACACAAGGAGTAAAGGAAATGATGGAGTCCTTAAGAGAACCCGAGATGGTAAAAAATATCGATAACATGCGTCTAGCCGCTGAAGCCCTTGAGAATACATCCAAGAGAATAGAGACCTTGGTTGTAGAAATAAAAAAAACAGGAGTCTTTGAAGAAATATCAGAGGCGCTGGTTGCTGCACGCAACACCTTAACTTCTGTTGACAACAAAAAGATAATGAATGAGCTGGCATCTGCAATCAAGGAAATGCTTTTGGCCATTACGGCACTTATTGATGAACTGAAACTCACAGTAGACGCATCTAAAAAATCGGGGTTGCTTTACAACGTAGATGAAGTTGGAAAGGAGGCTTCGAACTTTTACCACGCCCTCAGAGAATGAAAAATAAAGTATCCTAAGGATCAAACAAATCCAACTTATAACCGTGTGGCCAGCTGCAAGACTTGAGTTTCAGTTGATCTGTTTATTAGAATCTTTCCTAAGGTGGTCTTCTTTTTATAGCATAAGTTCCTATCTACTTTCATGTCGACTACAGAAAGAGATTCCACTGCTAAGGATACGGTAAAAGCAAGCTCTATAAAAAATATGACTCCTGAGCAAACTGCAGAAGCCATAAAAAAAATAGCAAGGAATATTCGCGAATCCTCATATAAAATGAGAGAAGCAGTTAGAGCTATTCGTCAAAGTGGTGCGATTGATGAACTCTCCGAGGCAGTTAAAGAAGCTACTCTTGCAGCACGCGATACGGCAAAAGAGATTAGCGATGCTGCCAAAGATATGAAAGAAAGAGGTGTAATAAGAGAGACTATTAGCGCCGCAGAGGAAGTGAATATCGCCGCTCGTGAGACCGCGCAGACTGTAAGAGAAACCGTCAGCAAAAAACCATCTGCCGAAGTACAATCTACAAGCGTTTCAGAGAAAGCTACAGCCAGGACTAGAACAAAGGAAACTCCACCTTTATAGCATTTCTTTTAGCAGACTGTTGAGTCGTGTTCTCTACTTTTTATGGTATTCATAGTTCAGCACCTTATCGGTCTTTCGTCTCAAATGCTCCACTTTCATGATTCTCTTATCTTATCGTACCTGCAATGATTAGTTCGTCAGCTGATTCAGCTAAGAACTGTATCCGATTTTTCGGTCGATGTAGGGAACTTCGATTATCCTCAGATCAGCGGCAGCTTCCACATTGTTATGAAATGCCTTGGCCTCGCTGACAAGTTGCATTGTGTCTGTGTATCGGGCGCTAAAGTGGGTTAACAACAATTTTTTAACACCAGCCTGTTGGGCGAGCATCGCAGCTTCTGATGCCGTGGAGTGAAATCTCTCTACAGCTTTATGACATTCCTCATGAGAGTATGTTGAATCGAACACCAACAAGTCACAATTATGAAAAAAATTCTTAAGTTTAGAAGTTGGTCTAGTGTCACCCGAGATACCTACTTTTCGACCTGGTCTCCTTGGGCCGGTGACTTGGTTCGATGTAACATGCCTACCCTCATAAGTTACATCCTCACCCAATTGTAGTCTTTTGTATAAATGCCCCTCAGGAATACAGAGCCTCTTGACTTTATCGATATCGAAAATTCCGGGCCTTTCGAACTCATTTAGACAATACGCATACGAAGATTCGATATGTTGCGCTTTACAGCAATTGACAATATAGTCTCTTTCTCGAACCACTACTCCTTCCGACATGATAGTATGAATTCGTACCTCGAAAATAAGACTAACAGATAAGATTTCCATATTTGCTTTTACAAACTCAGCAAAGTCAGGGGGGCAGTAAATATCAACAGGAGCTTTTCTTCCTAAGAGGGACAAAGTTTGGAGGAGGCCCAAAGCCCCTAAGCAATGATCGGTATGCATATGTGTTATGAAAATCTTAATCTTCTTGTTTACGCCTAACCGTGATTTAATGAAGTTTTGTTGCATTCCTTCGCCAGCATCAAAAATAAGCAATTCCCCGTCGCGTACTAAAACAATGGAAGACAATCCTCGGAATGCAGTCGGAACGGCAGCAGATGTACCTAAAAACACAATTCTCAGCTGTACCAATCTTGTCGGATGTTATTCGTCGCAACAGGATTTTATTGTTATCAGACAAGGTATCGATACTTAGCTCTACTTTTGCCGTCTTGGTCAGAGGGTATTTCTTAGGAAATTCCTTCACGAATGCAGGCTGCGAGGGAAGGGGCTATATCAATTTTGGCAAATTGATTGGGTATAGAATTTGTGGCGATTATATCTTCTACACCAGCATTTTTAATCTTATGAATATTATTTTCTTCTATTAAAGCGTGAGAACACATTGCATAAATCTTTCCTGAGTTTTTTCTTCTGAGAATTTCGGTCGCCTTAATGATACTGCTTCCAGTGCTAATGATATCATCTAAGATAATAATATCTCTTCCCGCAACTACATCATTTACCTTGTTGTCTTCAATTAATACGTCTCCTGAGTATTTATCACGTGACTTCTCCAGAATTATGGACTCTATACCTAAAATTCTCGAAAATTCTGCAACCCTTTGTTTTCCGCCCATATCCGGTGATACCGCCAAGGGCCTGTGGAGATGCATACTTGATTTTACATAATTGGCAAAAAGAGGGATGGAGGACGTATTTTCCACTCTAATATTAAAGTAAGACAGGGCCTTGGAACTATGTATATCCAATGTGATAATTTGTTTGGTCCCAACAGATTCAAACAACTTTGCAACAAGTGACATGCTGGAAAATTCATCTTCCAGGAAAGCTCTATCTTGTCGAGCATAGGCCATATAGGGTGTAACGCTGCATATATAGCCTGCTTTCTCGTCATCGCACTTTTTTATGATCATTAGGGCCTGTATAAGGTTGCGATCAGTTGGGGGATATAAGGACTGAACCACTATACAATATCTGCCCCTAACATTTGCCATTTTGATTTTACATTCACCGTCAGAGAAAATCTGCGTGCTTACAGGGAGCACATCTGACTTGAGTTGTGCCCCAAGCTTCCCAGCCAGTTCGAGGGAGGAGGGCCCTGCCATGATTGCCAATTCTTCTTTTCGCAAATAAAGCACTTATCAATCCATTGGCGTTTGCCATTCTTAAAAACGTTAATAATTCAGGATATTGTATTTTACCTTACTTGATTTTGCTTTAGCGCTGATATTAATAACCTTAATGACTCAAGCATTATTTTTAAGTGAGATTGTATTTCTATGCCACTTTTCAGAGATACTATTAATCCAGAGAATGTTGCAAAAGATATTACTGAGCTCTTTCGTTCTCCAACTAGGTTTGACGTGAATTGTTTATATGTCCCTTGCATTCTTTCGGAGGCTTTTTGCAGGCTCTGCCGAATATTATCGAGGGTTGCCAGATTGGCCTTGATGTTATCTTTTTTTACTAGATCATTAATCTCCTTCAAGTTTCTATTTATTTCGGTTATCTTTTGAAGTGATTTTATTAACATGTTG
Source organism: Nitrososphaeraceae archaeon (assembly GCA_051001675.1). Classification (GTDB taxonomy): domain Archaea; phylum Thermoproteota; class Nitrososphaeria; order Nitrososphaerales; family Nitrososphaeraceae; genus TH5893. Next base: position 6,334 of record JBPCNB010000684.1, read on the forward strand.
TCCACTCTAATTTTCGGGCTTCTTTAATTTATGATACGAGCAACATTTAATTTTTTACCTGAGTTCATAAATGAAGCTACTAATGGACTAAACTCCATTCGTGGGGACATCTGTCAAGATGTTAATGTGGAGCTTAACTATAATTCTAGCCAATTCTAGGAGGAAATGGAGAGAGGCTGTGCTATTGTTATATTCAATTTTCGAAAACCAATGTTTAGCAAAACTTCAGTTAGGTTAGGATCTCCTGTATTCTTATGGCTCGATTATGATCAAACAAATCTCACTAATCTCTAAAATTTTTCGCAGGATATTTGCCTTTAATGATTGCTATTAGACAAGACTCTCATTAGTAAACCTGAATTACCGCTGCAACTTCTTTAGTTGTTGTAGACTCTAACTCGTCTTTAATAGCTTTCAATACCTGTTCCCGAGCCGTCAAACTAGAAAAATCCACAATCTTGGCGCCATCAAGGATGTGAATTTGAGGGGCAAGATCATTGGATTTGCCCACCTGCTTTTCCGATTGGAAGAAGTAGGAATGCAACATTTCCAAAACTTTTGCAGGAGTTCCATTGTATACGGCAGCATTATCCACGGACAATCTCACCCGACCATACTTGTCAAATACAAGAACAGGTCGTTTTTTTGATTTCAAAAATAGTTTCTTCTTATTAACTTCACAAGCAAATACATGATAATTCTGCATATCGAATATACGGGAAACACCTTCTGTTATCCCGAACAATTCACAAGCCAAAATCCTTGCTTCTTCCTGGTTTAATTCTTTGGTCTTCAAAGAGCCTATATCTAGACTGATATTTCC
>JBPCNB010000685.1:0-1045 GCA_051001675.1 Nitrososphaeraceae archaeon
CTGTATAACCTCCCTTCCTAGAGATGACGTTGCGATTTTCTTTTTTAATTTGTTCTATTATCTCGTCGATAGGACGTGAGAGGCAAGATTCGCGAATGAATTCTTCGTCGAAACCACTTTTCTGTGCCAGTTCTTTACGCAATCTGTCTGAACCTAAAATATCTGCTAATATGAGGTATGTTTTCAGATTTATGTCGCAAGATAATAATACATCGGGGTTTATATTGTTATGAGCCGGCTGCAATTTCAGATGTAAGGGTTTCCTTTAATAAGGTAGCATAAAACAATAAATTGAAGGGATCATAGTACGCTTGCACTCACAAAAAGAAGTACGGAGATTCTATTGATAGATTTTTCCTGGACGTCCTCTTGTGCATTAACCTTTGTTGCCCCACAACCACCACAAGTCCTACGCACAATAGGGGAAAGGTTGTTTAGTTAACATGCTGCCATAGTGATCTAAAACAGGTGGTAGGGAGGTAATAATGATAAAAATGGAGAAACACTCAAGGTTATTAGAAATATAGCCTTGTTCTAGTCAACGGGATGCCAATCTGCGAGTCTATGGAATTTTTTCGATTTACTGTCAGTTCGAGGTAAGGCCACCGGAGTGAAATATTGCAATAATATTATTTGTGGCTGCGCTTCAATACTAAATTGTGAATAACAAGGTTGCAATTGTTACTGGATCTAGTAAGGGAATTGGAAAAGCAATAGTCTTAGCGTTTGCAAGGTCAAAACAATATTCCGGTATTATCGTAAATGCCAGAAGAATAGAAGAAGCACAAAGCGTCTCTTATGACATCGAGAAATCGTCCTCTAGCTGGTGCACATCAACAGCAATTGAGGCGGATGTTTCGAAAGAAAGTGATTGCATTAGATTGATCGAAGAGACTGTCTCTAAGTACGGGAGAATAGATGTTTTAGTAAATAACGCAGGCGTACAAGAGGATATTCCTTTCACAGAAACTACGGTAGAAGAATGGTCTAAGATTATTGGCATAGATCTTACAGGGCCATTTGTATGCAGTCGGGAAGCTGTCAG
>JBPCNB010000686.1:0-8598 GCA_051001675.1 Nitrososphaeraceae archaeon
GCTAGGCATTGACCAAATAGCGAACGAAGCTGCGGACAGGGCCAATGATAACGTTGATGCTGTGTACATCAGCTGGGACATCGACACTTTTGATCCAGCATTTGCACCGGGGACAGGAGAACCAGAACCGAACGGTCTTACTTCTCGCGAGGGTATGAGGCTTATGCGATTGCTCTCCACTTCGTTTGATCCAGACAAGTTCGCGTTCGATCTGGTAGAGGTTGCTCCTAACTATGATGTCAGCGATCAGAACTCCTATAATGGAGGAATTACTTCTGGTCTGGCCAATAGGTTAATTGTTGAACTCCTAGCAGGTCTATCGCTGACTAAAAAAGGCGAAGTCGAAGGGCATCCTGTTAGACCCAAATTCTATAAGGGTACAGGACATACATATGACTTTGGCAAGGCGCCAAAAGCCAGAGCTCCAAAAAGAAAAAGTTGATCCGGGTCAAGGCCATAATTAACGGAGAAAAGGACCTTTCTCCTATTTTTCGGGTATTTGAATATTCGAATGAATCCTATGACACGATATTTGCTGCCTCTGTGAATTTAGTAAAAGTGAAGCTTGCAAGGGGCCTAAAAATCAATACTAACGAATGCCTAGTGCTGTACTGCAATTATATTGTCTTACGCATACGCGCACAAAATCAAATCGCACACATTGAAAGAGAAGCAAAGAATCTTCTGTCAGCTGACTGTGTAATGACAGGAGTTCCTGAGACTCTTAGCGAAATCGTTTTTCATACAGAACTAGATGAAATGCCGCAGAAAGTCATAAGACTCCAGGAGCCAATTAAGATCCCGCGCTATGTTTTAGGCTCTGGCAATTAGAATCTTATCAAGCCTGGATCATTACAAATAAAAAGTGATTAAGGGACTCAGAATAGTTTATCTTTAATTATTCGAAGTTGGAGAATAAAAGTTAAAGTGATGAAAATTCTAGAGTATTTTGTTGGGTGGCGTTCTAAAGCATTCCCAAAAGCAAACTCTTGAAATTAGACAAGACAAATTAAAACCGGGAATTGTTAATAGATGTTTCTTGAATTTCACCTACAAAGGAAGGCGTGGGGTCCGCTAATAATAGTGATGCATGGGACGTTGTTGCTTTCCTAGCTTGTCAAAGTAATGGTCATGTTTCTTATCTCCTCCAGAATGGGAATGTTGAGTGCCATCTGCGTGAGTGTGGGTATTCAGGACTGGCTTAGCCATTAAAACATCGTCAACCCGAATCAGAAGATTTGTAACTTCCACGGCTGTTTTCAAAACTTGCTCTTTTACAAGTGCCGGCTCCAAGATTCTTCTTAGACGCATATCATCCACCTTTCTTTCAATTGCGTTTATCCCATACCATCTTACTTTGCCATCAACTTGTTGTGATGTTCTTGATCTGAGTTCTGTGATTGTATCCAATTCATCCATACCTGCGTTCCTCGCAATAGTTAAAGGAATTTCTTCGAGCGCTCCTGCAAACTTCTCTATAACAATTTGTTTTCTTCCGCTCGTTTTATTCGATAGTTTCTTCACATTATTTGCAATAATGGCTTCAAATGAACCTCCTCCACAAATGATAAAAGGTTTGACTACAAAGTCTCTTAGCACGTAAATGGCATCCAACACGGAACGATGATATTCGTCCAAAGTTGCTTTAGTGTTAGATCTTAACAGAATTGTTACTGATTTTGCATCGTTACAGTCTTCAACAAATACCATCTTGTCCTGTCCTACAAGTGATTCATGCACGTTTCTTGCATATCCGAGGTACGAGCTCAGGGAGTTATTATCCAAATTATTTGTTATTTTCGCTCCTGTAGCTCTTTCAAGCCACTGCATATCGTTTTCTTTGACTCTCTTCATAGAAATGATATTCGATTCTGCTAAGAGATATTGTGCATGCAGGTTAATACCCTTACGCGAGATAACAACGTTTGCTCCAGAATCGATTATCCTTTGAACCTTATTTCTGAGCTTGTCTGACATTCCTCGGGAAAAAGATTGGAACTCTTCAGGAGAATTGACGCGGACTTCAGCATCAATCCTTGTGCCTTTATTTTCTAGTTCTAGGTCAATTAGAAGGATTTTTGCCTCCTTCATAGCCCTTGGCATAGCCGAATTATCAATAGTCTTATCAATTACTATACCTCGGACTAGCTGGGTTTCAGAAGGGTCCCCGATCTTTTCCTCTATCTTAATATTATCTGTTTGCATACTCTTGTTTTGAAAATCCGATATCGCAATAATAGCATCAACGATTATGCTGGTGATTAATGTGTCTTTGGCGCCAGAGATAGATACAAGCTTTGAGTTCAAACATGTCTGAGCGAGATAGAACATTATTTGGCGATCTGAGTTCTTTTTTTTCTCAGAGAGAGTGTTAAGAAGATTTAGAGATAAATCTAGAGCATCAGAATAGCCTTCGGCGATTATCGCTGGAGCAATTCCAAGGTCGAGCAATTCATCAGCTCTCTCAAGCAATGCGCCAGCGAAAACTACTACAGATGTAGTACCATCACCTACTTCGTTGTCGACGGCATTAGACGCCTCAATCACTACCTTTGCAGCTGGATGTTCTACGTCTATTTTGCGCAGAAACGTAGCACCGTCTTTCGTTATCGTAATTTCGCCGAAGATATCAATGAACATTTTATCTCTTCCTCGAGGACCTAAGAAGCTTTTTACAATATCGGCAATTAATCGGGCAGCAAGGAGGTTATATTTGCGTGCTTGGTTTCCCTGAGTACGTCGGACGCCCTCTCCAAACAACTGCCGCAATTGCTTCATTAATGCCCCGTCATATGGCAGTACATAGCAGGTTAATATTTGAATCGCATTTGCTTAGACAAACCATTTAGAATCCAGAGATTGCGTCGTAACTATTGTGCCCCAACAAGCATATTCTGTTTTTTTGCTCCAGGGTTGTGGTTATTATAATGTAGACCACTTTCCTCTCCTGGGAAACAATATATTCTGGCTGCCAAAAAACAAAAGGATATCATTTTTTTCTTGGTAGGCTCTAAGTTTACGGTGTAAGTAAAAATTTAATTTTTTTGCCTTATCAAAATGAGAGTTCTAAGAAATCAAATATCAAAGTCGACGGCCATTGAAACTATTGCCATTATCTAGGTTGTATACCAATTTAACAAGCATTAATATCGATACTTTTATAGATAAGTTGGAAACAAAATCACAATCATGAAACCGGTCAAGACAAAAAGCGATGTCGAGGCAGCTGCCAGGAAAACAATAGAAAGTCTTTACGGTCCAGATTTTAAAGACTTGAGAATTAGAGAAATGTTGCCGTTTATATCTGATCAACTGGTTGTAAAGGGAGGACTTCCCACAGAAGACAGGAAAGATTCCTGGGACGTTCAAGTAACCTTTCTTCTAGACGGAACACAATATACAGTCGATCTCGTTGTGATGGAGAAAGACGGACAAATTATAAATGCACGTCTAATAGATAAGATGACTCCTCTCTAAACATATCCTGGGTGTCTTCTTTTTTATTCCTATTCACATTATTGTGAAAAATGCCATTCAGAACCTGTTCTCATAAACTCTTATCACTAATTATGATTCAGAGACACGACCGATCGAATAAATTTTTAATAAGGTTGAGTCAAAAAGGCGATAACATATCCTTATGCATTCAATTATTTCGATATCCCTATACCCTCGGCTTTTTATATTAGCCAGCAATAAGATATTTAATTGAAAGGGAAAAAGGTAAAATTAGCAAACAAGAAAAAGAACTCCGGCAGCATTACTTCCAGTCGTAGAAAAACAATTGGCATCAGCTGGCTGCCTTGTTCAATACACGGTATAGAATATGATACGTCTAAAGGTTGCCCAGCCTGTAAAAGAAGCAAAGTGTAAATATATTTTCGAAATATAAGGATATTTCAATAAATGACTTCGCTCCTCAGTCGTGCGTCTACTTAAATCACTTCAAACTCTAAAAATATAAGAATTAGTGTGAATGGAATTGCTACAGAGCGTCCGGCCTAAAAAAGACTTATACGATCGAGAAAAGAGCGGGAGTCTGGTTATGCTCTGAGCCTTAAGTTAGGCTTTTTTTTATGAAATCACCTTCTCTAGAAGATAAGATATCTAGGTTCTTTCTCCCACAGTCACTGATTTTATCCGGGCCTGTTCGGGGTCCGTTGGCTGGTCTGCATCATTAGTCGGAATTGAAGCTATTTTATCGACTGTTTCCAAACCTTCAATTACTCTACCAAATACCGAATACTGCTTATCCAGGAACTGAGAGTCGTTCAATACGATAAAGAATTGGGAACCCGCGCTATTAGGATCAGAAGCCCTAGCCATTGAAACTATGCCACGTTTGTGAGGGATATCACTAAATTCCGCATCAACTGAGCGACCAGGACTTCCTGTGCCCCAGCTGTCTCGACCGGTGCCGTTAGGTTTTGTATTGTTGTCGCCAGTTTGTATGACAAATCCCTTGTCAATTCGGTGGAAAAGAGTGTCATCGTAGAATCCCTCTTTTGCAAGTGAAATAAAATTACTTACATGTTTCGGCGCCGCTCCAGGAAAGAATTCAATTTTTATGGGACCTTGCGAAGTATCGATGGTCGCAACTTCCTTGGATGCCGTTGTATTCACTGTGGGATTTGCAACTGCTGCTGTCATATTGTCCAATTCATTATTCAACAAGTTAGAGGAGTTGGCAGACAACTGACTTGGATTATTTCCCGTCTGTGATAGGCTGGATTCATTGTACGGATCCACGGCAGGACGGGGTACATAATCATGATTGACTTTGTAGAGTAGAACACCAAAAACTAATCCAGTGCTATTGCTTCTGAAGCTAGGTGAAGAATATGCCAAGCTTAAGGGTTGACTAGTTGTTCCATTGGCTGGAAACTTGATTTCTTTTGCGTATAGGCCTAGCGTACCTGGTGCATACTCTTCTTGAATGTTAGTTAGCATCCCATTTTGAAAAGATGCGTATGTGACTGGTGTGAAAGGTATCAATTTTCCAAGCAGAGTTGAATTCCAGAACCTAGGAGTAGGAGTGACCCCGTCCTGTTCCAAGTAGTTTCGCTCATCAAAGCCACCTATTCTCATGAACCATTGCTTTTTACTTTCATCTCCTCCGTTTCCAAGAGTATAGAAGGATGTCGTGTTTGTTCCGGGAAAGCGTTGCGCTACGAGGTAAACCAGAATATAATCTGCCTTCAGATCTTGTGCAATCTTCATTCCCCCTTCTTGTTCATCAATGAACATCTTAGCTATAGTTGCTATACGTGTCTGATTAATTGTAGCGTTGTCAGCCAGACTTGTGCGATTTCCCAAAGTCGTAATCCAATATCCATAATCCCACCAAGAGGCAATTACCGAATCTTCTGGTGTATTTCTTTCGATCCACTCTAAGGCATCAAGCCAATCAGTTGTAGTTTGCCGATAACCGGTACCGCCATTAGCTATAGACGGAGGTATATCTGCCAGGCTAAGCCAATTTGAGTTCGGCGGGTATATCATCGGCACTGCGAGCATGAAAGTGATGATTGCAACGTATCCAACCTTTACAAACACGCTCTTGCTACTTTTTGCCTTCATGCTCTCGAATTTCTTTCTTGCTTTGGAGCCTTTGGGTATAGTTGCCGGCTTCTCTGAAATACTTGATTCTCTATATTGGAGAACACTTCTTGTGGTATGATATAGCCCGATGCCTGCAAGGATAATAATTCCAATAGAAGCATATACGAGGAGCCTTGCAAATGTAGCACTTACATAAAGCCCAGTGAGGCCTATGATTAGCGCAAATATTGACATCTTGTCTTTTGTCCTGAAAGCCATCCAAGCCCCAAATCCTGCAAACATCAATAGTATTGAATATTGGGTGAAATAATCAACTAAGGTAGGGGTAAAGTGCTCTGCCACTGATTCGGTTAATGGATTCACTGCGGAAAGAAACGGGTTAATTGCATTGAGATATCTAAATGATGAAGAATAATAGCTACCTGATGCTAGAACTATAGCTGCGACGGCCACAAAAGCGATTAAAAGAAACAACAAATTCCGCAAACCCTTTCCTTGTTGACTGGATCTATTGATGAATGTTGCAATGGCCAAGAATATGGTTCCACCAATTAATGCAATACCTGGCAACCCAAACACAAAAGATAGACCTGGCCTTGGAAAAGCCCCTGCACTAAGCAACGCAGCAATTGTAAAAGCAATCGCGACGAGAACGGGAATTTTCGTGTCCCTTTGAAAGAATGGGAGACATATAAAAAACAATGATATTGGTATACTGAAATATTGTATTCCCCCCCAAGAAGCGTTAGCGAGGCCAAGCAGAATACCCGCTCCTATCGCCTTGCCTATCGTAATTTTAATATGGTGGCCCTTCATAGCGGACAGGAAAAGATAGATAGATAGCAAGCCAAGGAACAATCCTAAAGGTTCTGATTTGAACCATCCCAAGTTCCCCCTTGAGATGATAGCAGGTGTGAAAGCAAACAACAATGCTGAAAACAACCCTGCAGTAGTACCGCCGATAGTTCTTACCAAAGCAAACATTACTATTGTTGTAAGGGAACCGACGATGGCAGGAAAAAGGATTGTGAAATCCAATAAGGTCATGCCTCCACCAAAGATTTGATAGAGAAAAGCTGAAATTATGTGAAGGCCTGATTGTGATGTCGCAGGGATATTCCTTCCTTCGGGATACCATGACATAGTGTCATGCCATTCTAAATAAGCTTCAAGACCATTATCTACAATATATTTCGTAGCGCGATAATCAAAATACGGGTCAAATTCATTAAGGTAAAAGCCATATTTTGCGGGATAGGCACGCATAATAAATGCAGTGGTAAAACATATCGCAAGAACCGCAACAATCAAAAGATGTCTAAGCTCAAACTCAAATTTGCCTCTACGCAACAAAACTTTACCTCCACTCAGCATAGCTGTCAAATCTGATTCACCGCTTTTTTAAGGTACTGTCGTGGTTGTCAAAAAACATAAACGGCAAAATTTAACTAGACAATAAATTTTAAATTATTTTTCAGCTTATCGCTGTGAATAAGTAGAGGAATGTCAGTTTCAAGTTTGGCCTCGCCATAAAGCGAATTAAGACACGTCAACTGAACTAGGACGAAAAAAGAAGAACAATAGCAAGCAACAAAAGAATGGGAGAATTAGCGATTATCGTAGTCAATCGCTTTCCGTATTACTTCTTGGATTTAGATGCTCCCTTCTTTGCAGACTTTGCTGCTTTTTTCTTTGCCGCCATTTTCAACTATATAAAAAATAGATCATATTTAAATTTTTTAAAAGAGTGTAGGTAGATATTCTTTTTAGAGCGTCTGATCTCTTACTCTTTATCCAATATTTTTACGGGACAAACTTTTACCAGCCCTTTGAATTTCTCTGCATCTTCCTTTGAGCCAACTATTGCACCATAATGCATCGGTATTGCAAATTTCCTTGGTTTGATAATATCGTTTATTGCCTTTGCGGCCTCGTCTGCAGTCATAACGTAGGTTCCAGAAACAGGTACTAAGGCAATATCGGGGTCTAATCTTTCCATTTCTGGAATTATATCTGTATCTCCAGCATGATATATGCGCGTAGTATCAACACCGATAATATAACCAATTTTGTTATCCTCCTTGGGATGAAATTTCTTGTTGGTATTATAAGCTCGAACAGCCTCGATAGATACACCTTTGATAGTAGTTTTTTCACCCGGCATTAATGGAATTATTTTACTTACAGGTAGGTCTTGAAAATTTTCTAAACACTCCTTGGCAGCGACGATCTCTGTATTCCCATTTACAAGTTCTCTCAGATCTTCCAAGCTTAGATGGTCAAAATGGTTATGACTTACAAGCATAATGTCGGCATCCTTTCTACCTTTCTGTTTATTCGTTAATTGAAATGGGTCAATGTAGATTATATTCTTGTTATTATTGTCAACTATCCGGAACCCATCATGGCCTATCCAATGAATTTCAAAGCCATCATATTCTAACATAGCCTAAATCATTATTTCAGCAATATTTAAAATATTGTTCTCGGGGGATACACGATTACCAGTCTATTGTTGCTAAGTGTGATAACCAATGTGTTAAATGTCTGCAATTTATTCCTCAAATTCTTATCTAAAGTTGCTACGGCGCATTTGGTGGCTTTTGTATATTCGATTATGGCGTCATCCACCTGTCTGTATATGGGAAGTTCAATAATTCTAAATTTTGAATTAGAAATTTCAATTGCAGTCTTTGCAATCAGAGATCTTTTTGGACCTGTTCGCATTTCAAGTTTCTTAAGCTCTTCAATTACAACGTCTGGTATTAGAAAAATAAGTTTCCCTAATTGCATTTCTACCTTTTCAAATTGGCTGATAGGCTTTGAAACCAATACCATCAGAAAGCTTGTATCACATAACACGTTCATTCTAGACCCTAGCCACCTCTGTATCTCTGTCATGGCAAAAATAATAGAGAGGAAAGTTTTTTTGGGCGTTGTTACTAGCAGCCATAATGCTATCGTTATCCTCCATTGCCACGTATTACGCACGTGATTTCAGGAATACCAGAGAATGGCTTAGGGCATAAATTCTGG
>JBPCNB010000687.1:0-1844 GCA_051001675.1 Nitrososphaeraceae archaeon
GATCATCATCTGATGCTCCAGTTATTAGACCTGTGCCTAAAAACTTGAAGTCATTTTTGAAAACAGAAAATTGTAAGGTCAGCTTGCTTTTCTGTATTTTATCATGAGGATGTGATTTGGTATTGTTGTTGTTGTTGTTTTCTTTCTTCTTTTTCACTCTTTATCTACTCATTATTCGCTGAGCTAAATATGTCGAGCGTTTTATTAATCTGTAACGGGAACAGAGAGGAAGAGTTGTAAAGATCTAATGAATAAAACAGTGGGGAAGGAGTATTACGATAGATAGACCGTAAGCATTTGATTCATAGGGAAAGCTTATCTTATTATTTTCTGTTTAAAAAACTTTCAAAATCCATCATTATAATATTCCAGGCCTAATATTATGTTTAAAATATAGTTTCGGTTTACCGACTGCAAAATAAACTTATCAATCAGCCTAGAAAGTTCCACGTGGCATGAAATACAGTTTGAACTTGTGAGTAAGTATAAGTATGAATTGAGGTCAGTTATCTAATGATTCCATGTAGTAATATTATTTTTATACGGTTAGTCCTTTAACAATTCCATAGATTTGTTGTCCCATGAAATGGCGTTCGGTATCTTCATCTGCTAAGCTGATGGTAATTGATCTACCTTTAGAGATATCGACTGTTGCATTTACATTATCCCATGCCTTATTGCCATTCGTTGCAACGTCAAGGATACCTGAGAGAGATATGCTCTTGTCTGGACTAAGTTGGATAGGAGCGTTTTCATTGATCCTAAAATTACCTAATTGATGGGTGTGATTGTCAGCCCCATTGGCAGGGCCTGTATAAAAGTCTGCTCTAAAGTCAGCTAAGTTTCCTTGGTTCACATTCATATTCCAATCCCCTGACAATATAAATTTCGGTACTGTAGTCATGTCAACAACCTTAGTATCTGGAGGCATTCCAAGTACCAAAGAACCTATTTGTCCATCCATCGCAAATGTATCGGTCCGAGCGATTGTGGTATTGGGAGTTTGAGCTAATGCTGTTGTCGGTACCATAAATTTAGTAATAGTGGGTGCTATAAGCAGCAACAAAACAAGGGTTAAAGTAAGAGTTTGGGTAGTAGACAAACTAATGCTAGCCATAAAATACTATTATTCCCCATATTATTAGGCTTTTTGTCCTTAACTAGCTGATTGGCTATTAGAGTAGCAATGAGCCCTCCTCCAATAACGTCGATAATCTGTTACTCATGGTTGTTGAAGCGAACCAGTTTGAGAGTCACATCTTAGAGCCCTTGAATTAGTCAAAATAGTAGTAGTAATAAAGCCGGAGATCTGATATCTGCATACCACATCATTGGAAGTTATTCTGTTTCTCCAGCAAAAGTATAATGTTGACAGCACATTACATTATGGATTTTGCATCAATTAATTTTAGAGTACAGTATTTATGTTGGAAAAAGTATAGCTTGATGATTCAAACATGACGAACTCACTCCTAATAGTCGTAGGAATATTTATCGCAGTGGCCTTAGGTCTTCACAGTGCTCCTGCTTTTGCAATGCATGACTCAACCTTGGACGTAAATACTTGGAGTGCTAGCGATAATAGTACTCAACGTCACACAATTGACTTGAATCAAGGAGCACCAAGTCCCAGTGCTGCAGCCGGAGCCAGCACTACTCCTGAGGAAATAACCGATGAATCAACAGAAGAGTCATCTACTGATGGAAATGGAGATGAAACAACAGGTACTGATGGAAATGGAGGTGAGGATGGAAATGGCGACGACGGAAACAGCGGAGAGGACTGATTGGACCTAGCGGCTCTGTCATTGACAATGTTGACCACGTATCAGTGTGGATACTCA
>JBPCNB010000688.1:0-2839 GCA_051001675.1 Nitrososphaeraceae archaeon
GATATGCCCGGAGAATATTGGTTATTGCATCATATTCTTCCTGAATCAATAATGTATGTGCCAAGTTATCTACTTGCAGCAGTGAGAGCAGCTGAGTTGGATAATTACATAAGAGGCAAATTTGGAAACACGTGGTGGAGACAAAAAGAATCAGGCAAAAATATTAGGGAGATAATGAGACCCGGAGCAGCCATAGACTTATCAATATTTTCTAGATTAGATAGCACCATTTTTATAAACGAAATAACAGAATGGTCCTAGCTATCAAGATATAGGAAATCATACAATTTGACGTCGTCTCCGGTGGTGTTGTGTCTTGAATGTAGGAAACATTCTATTTGTTGCCACCTGTTATTCCTTCATATTGTATATCTCAACAAACCTCACTAGTTCTCTAAGACTGCTGATAATATTTTCCAAAAGGATCTTCCTTCTTTTCTCCATAAAACATACCATTTAGATTAGCATGGGGATTTAAGAGATCTCTACCTATGGCCCATCCTGTATTGATTTCTCTCACGACCTCGAGGACCTAACATACTCGTATTCTGAACACAAATCAACCCGAGGCAACACGGCCAACAGGCCAGTATTTTAGTTTCTGAATCAAATTTAGGATTTCGTATTAATTTCATTATCCGCAGATTACTTTCTGGTCTTTCTATACCTATTTCGACATATTCGAAATCCCAGATCACAAATTTTACGAATCTCCTCTAATATTTCATTTGAAGGATTGGTGAGTAAATTATAAAATGACATAGCGTTAGTCCAAATGGAAAAGCACTCTTTTTCTCCTTATTCTTTTAGCCTTACTTCAAATCTGCATCAAGTTTCTCCTATCCAGATAATAATAATTCTAATCAACTAGTTCTATTTTCCTTGTTCCAACTTGCTCAACTAAATAAAATTCATTTGTTATTTGAATTAGATCTCCGGGGGAAATTCTGTAGTGGCTTCTCGTTTGCTTCATAGAGATACCGAATGGTTTTTCCTCTTCTTTAAATTTCAGCCAGACTCTGCCTGCGTTAAGTATATTCTTAAACTCACATTCCCAAACTAACTCATAAATTGTGGTCAAAGCCTGTCTACTTATTTTGTATTTTTTTAGAATAATTGCTATGTCAGGCTCTTTGGAAAAGTATACCTTTACTTTCATGGATTTTTTGTAAATCTTAATGGTCGGATTTCATAGATAGAAATTATATACGGACAAGATATTATTATGGAATGAATAGTTATTTTTTCTTTCTATGGTATATAACACTGTCCATCACTAATTTCCTAAAATCTTTGTTGGGAATTTTTTCTCTTATGTCCATTATCTTTAAAGCATCAGTACCTACTAGATACCGTAAATCAGGATTATTTGTCATAATAGATTTCAGAATTATATCAGCTACTTCTAATGCTGGCGAACCACTTTCAAATCTCGGTTTAAATCCTGCAATCCTGTTTTGCGTCATCTTTGTGTATGCCGAGTTAGCGCTAGAATGTCGGACGTAATTTCGAGCAACTCTTTTTCCTATCTTAAATTTATTTCCAAAATTAGTTTTAGTAATGCCTGGTTCTATAAGTATAACCTTTATACCAAATTGCTCTAGTTCATAAGATATAGATTCGGATAGTCCCTCTAATGCAAACTTTGAGCTAACATAAGCAGAACTAACTGGAAAACCCATCCTACCAGCTATGGAGCTAATGTTTACTATCGTGCCTTGTCTTTGTTTTCTCATAATAGGCAAGACTGCTTGCGTGACTCTTATAACACCGAAAAAGTTGGTTTCAAACTGCTCTGCAACTTCTGTTATGGAAAGCTCCTCTAAAGATCCTAATAATAAATATCCCGCATTATTAACCAAGATATCGATCCTTTTTTGTTCTTTGATGATCTTTTTAATAGCGTCTTTCACAGAGCGGGCATCAGTTACATCTAGCGGTATAACCTGTAGGAAGAGTTTTTCTCTCTTTGCAACAGCAAGTATTCCTTTTTTTGACTCCTCAGGATTACGCATTGTAGCATATGTATAAAAGCCATTTCTTGCCAATAGTAAAGAGGTTTCAAATCCTATTCCAGATGAGCAGCCTGTTATGACTGCAACCTTTTTGTTATTTTTTGTAACATGGTTTTTATTCACCATCTTATTATTTCTTATTATTTATTTAGAGATTATTTCTTATTGTATGATAGGATCACAATAAAGTGTCTTAACGGGACTTGATAGAGCTATATTGCAAATATGCTCTTGCATGCTTTTTGGCTTTCCAAATACGCCATCAAATTTTTTTGGTGATTATTCTGTTGCAAAATACTGAAAACCGTCACTCATTATGATTCGCTGAACTTCCGTTTTCTTAGTAATGGTTGATTGATTATTTAGTCTTCTTGCCAACTTGATAGTACTTGCCCGTATTTTGTATTATATCAGTTGCTTTATTCTAATTTATCCGGAGGTCAAAGGTTCTTCATGGTTCCTCTCGTGTATCGCCCATATATTAAGCGACAACCTCGCTAAACTCTATTATGGAATTGATATTAGTACTCATGGTATTACCCTCAATTCTCATTAATGAAGGATGTGCTTTAACAATAACATCCAAATAATCACATCGTATTTCCTTTACTGTTCAAGAAAAGGAAGGCAGTGATTGTAGTACAGGATTGACTCAAATTTGCAATCAATTAGGAACTTGATATGACTTTACCCATTGATTAGTTGTTGTACTTCCATACATAGGTGACAATATAGCTTACAGACATGGGTTACACTTCTGTCAGGAAGTGTATCCATATAGAAATCAGAAAAAAGTTTAATCTAATACATGAAAAGGAATGGAG
>JBPCNB010000689.1:0-2255 GCA_051001675.1 Nitrososphaeraceae archaeon
ATACGTATAGAACAACTTCTCGTGCATTATTTGATTGCGATTCTAAAGAGTTTTATCCACCTAAATATTGGCAACTCCAAATTTACTGCTTTACTAGGACTGCATTAATACAGCCATCTTGCCCTGGCCTTGAGATTACTCTTGCCATACCAGATGGTGTCTCAAGTAGGGCGCCTTTGCTAATCACTCCTCTTCTTTCATAATCTTTATTCGCGGGGTTTTTGACTACTTGCAAAATTTTAGCGTTGGTCGTTTTCTTCAATACAGGATCTGCAAGATTAACAAATGCACCAAATTTCACCGCGACCTTCAGGTTATTACCTCTAACACGTCTTGTTTTTATAGATTTATCGCCTAACACAGCTTCATTAGGATATCTGTCGATTTCATACTTTCGTCTCCCCCTCATAGCGACTTTGCGCCCCCCAGTATATTTCCGCCCCGATAAATTTTCTATCGATTTACGCATGAGATTCGAAAGGCGAGTTCGTTATTATTAATGCTTCTGTAATACTTTTGTCATTCAGTTAGGCTTTGTCGGTTAGAAGCCTTCCCTTCAACGCATTGACGTCTTCTATGCCAAAATAATCTTGAAACTTCTTACTTGTCTTGAATATTTTAAGTCTTCCAACTTTTTCGTGCTGGATGAAACCTACTCGTTCAAGTTCTTTTAGATGAGAATATACCTGACTTCCCCTGATTTGAACTAGCCTTCTTGAAAGAACTGGTTGTTCATAGGTTACGTATGATAAGGTCTTGAGAGCACCTCCAGAAACCAGGGGCTGACTAGCAAATTTTCTGATAACTGGGATATATTCGGCTTTCAGTTGAAATACAAAAGATCCGTCCTCTAACTGGTCTATTTGAATTGCTTTAAAAACAGTCTTTGTTTTTTTCATTAGCTCAGTAATTATCTTTAAAGTTTTCTCTCGTGAATTTGTCCCACTTGCTCTAATAAGTTCGTCCACAGAAAGTGGTCTGCCGGCTGAATAAAGGGCTGCCTCAATCCGTGCGCTAATTTCATCTTGAGAGAACAACTTAATTAAGCGACAACCTCCGTGCAGTAGCAACCAGATTTCATTAGAAAATTATTTATTGAGAACCAATTTAATATCATCGACCTCTTCTAGTTCTTCCACGATAAGTACATTACTCATGGCCAAATAGAGAACTGCTATAAATGTTCGAATTATTTCTATAGGTTGCATATTAGCAACCAGTTCCTTAAACAACTTGGATCCGTTAATTCTAAGAGACTCTAAAATTTTATCTTGATATTCCCTCAAAACTTCCTCTAATTTCAGCAGGTACTGATTGAAATCAAATGTATGGTTAGCTTCCAGATCTATCTGCTTCTTCTTTTGCCTCGGATTTGTGAGTTCCGAAATCATATTTTCGAAGACAATTAACAAATCCGGCAAAGAGACTGGGTAAGTAGATTCAACCCTGAATGGAACTTCAATTGGCTTAAGCTCGGGGATTGTATCTCCTGTCTTGGAATCTTCCGGGCTTTTATGCTGCATTGCTATTTTCTCAAGCTCGAATATACTCTCAACCTTTATTCTATGAATCATCGCTGATGATAGAGCAGCGATTCCACACACTCTCAAATCTTTATTGTCGGTCCTGTTGATAATTTCAAGGAGCATCCCTAGAAGCGCTGTGACGTCTATATTCCAAATATCCTTCCGATTTACAAAAGTTGGATTAAAAAGCAAATTTAATGGCGGTTTAGATATAAGTTTTCTTGTATCATTTTCAACCGTTTCTGGTCCCGACACTTAAGATAGCTATTATCGACCTATTATAATAGCCTAGTGTTCCGTCTCGGAAAAATTACGAATTTTGGCAATGCGGTTAGGAGGATTAATTTTGCTTAGCCTCTTTAAGATCGTCTGCTTGTTTTCAAATAGCTGGCCTCGAATGCAGTTCTTAAGACTGATTTTTAGAGGAAATATACCTATTGATGATTAATCGCAACACCTCCGCACCTAAAATGAAGTCATCGTCTCAACTGTTTTAGAATTAAAGATATGAGATTTTACTACCTTTAGTTCAGTAAAATAAGTGCGAATATCTACAATACGTGCGGATTAATTTAAATAACCTAACACCACACTTAGTTAAGATTGCAGCAACAGAGTAAAGTTCGTGTAGAGAGAAAATTTGTTTTGTTTCTCATTCATACTCCATTAGGTTTGAATTTCTTTGATAAAATTGCAAAAACCAGAGCTGCTAGAGTATACTCTGAATTT
>JBPCNB010000690.1:0-2437 GCA_051001675.1 Nitrososphaeraceae archaeon
GTTATTTTATGGTCCTGCCGTTGTTGTGGCCGTTACCTCCAGATCGTTGAGTACCTTGACTACGCCTTTCGTGTCCAAAGCTTCCTTTCCCATTTCTCTTTTCAGTTCATACGTTTTCACACGGCCAGTTAATGTGACAGAGGAATCAATTACACGAATCTCAACATCCTAAAAGTCGAACGCATTATTGTTTCTCAATCTTTGCATGACACTTTTCCTAAGTTCCTCATCACTATTTCGCCCCGGACGCCTACTTTCTTTGTTACTCTTCTTCGTCTCGTTCCGAATCCCTGACTTCAATTTTGACACTGATGAATTGAATAAAAATGGTTTAGGACAATAGTCTGTTGGAATAAAGAGGCAAACATGACGAATAGTTGTAAAGCTCGCTTGCTGGATTAAAGTTGTTCTTAGAAAAATGGCAGCCGCTTAGAAGCAATTTATTAAAAGTATGAAAGTCATAGTAGTTGTCGTGGATGCGAGACACACGTTTAGAGGGAAAAAAATCGATCCTCCTAACGTTTTTCCCGATATGAATTGTTCTGAACTAATCAATTTTTTTAGCCAAACTGGTTATAATGCGCGGCGCTTGGCTGAGGCCGCAGAAACTATAAGAGAAATGATTGATTCAGATGCGACCATATGCCTGACATTGGCTGGCGCCATGACTCCGATAGGACTAGGTAAGGCAATAGCAACTATGATCGAAAATGGCTTCATTGATTGGATTGTTTCAACAGGAGCAAACGTATATCATGATCTTCATTTTGCGTATGATTTACCGGTCCGACAAGGCTACTATAATGTGGACGACGATATATTATACAAAAATCAGATTGTAAGGATATATGACACTTACATAAAGGAGGTTGGAACATTGCAAGCTCAAGACATTATAATTCAAAAGAACATGAAGACAAAGATAAGGTCAACGACTCGTAACTCTCTTAATCCCTCTACATCAGATTTAACTTACGAACTAGGAAAAGCGGTAAAAAAGAACTCAAAATATCCAGAGAAATCATTTGTAGTCGCAGCATATGAAGAGAGAGTACCAATTTACATACCAGCAATTAGTGATTCTTCGATAGGGCTCAATATGGTTCCCCTATTATTTGATAATAGGGCAGCGATTCCGAACGTAATTTTGGATGTAGCGGAATCGGCAGCAATTCTGTGGAAGAGTAGAGTTTCTGGAGGGATAGAGATCGGCGGAGGAGTGCCCAAAAATTTCTTTCAGCAAACAGGACCTGCCCTGTATCAAATCCTAAAGTTAAAGGAAGGAGGACAAGACTATTTAGTTCAGTTAACTGATGCAAGACCTGACACAGGTGGGCTTTCTGGGGCAACCTTGCAAGAGGGAAAAAGTTGGGGTAAAATAAAAACATCACATGCAGGAAATGTCATTGTATATGGAGATAGTTCAATTTATTTCCCTCTTCTTTGCGCATATGCATTATCAAAGTGCAAATCAAGGAGGAAAAAAGAAATTTTTAGGAAGAAAAACATGTGGATGAATGAAATGAGGGATTTGTACCTAAAAAAAAGAAAAAGGTCGAGAATTTAACGGGTTGGTAATGATTATCAAGAACTCATCCAGAACTAACGAAGATGACCAAGTCTCTGGCCAGCGAATAGGAATAAAATCTATCTCAATTCTGGATTTCACGATAGGTCTTTAACAGGAATGAATTTCAGCCTCTAGCAAGACATAATTAAAAGCTAATCATAACACCTTAGTTAGATAATGTATGTCAGATACAAGCCAGCTTCTTGTTAGAAGAATTAAGGACGGGACAGTATTGGATCATATAGAAAATGGCAAGGCCCTAATCGTACTTCGAGTTCTAGATATAACGGGCAAGGAGGGAAATGTGGTGACTGTCGCGTTGAATGTGCCTAGCAACAAACACAGCAAGAAGGACATTATCAAAGTAGAAAATAAGTTTTTGGAAAAGGACGAAACGGACAAACTAGCACTAATAGCTCCACATGCCACCATCAATATTATCAGAGACTATAAACTGGCAGAAAAACGGATAATAAGTTTACCAGACTCGATCGTGGGAATTTTTAATTGCCCTAACTTAAAATGTATAACAAACAGCGAAGAATATATCCGGCCAACTATAGATATCGTTGACAAAGAGAAAATCACTCTACGATGCAAGTATTGTGCTCGCACTATAACAATAGATGAATTGGTTGAAGGTAACACTATAACAATACAACCCCCGAGACAGTTTATCTAGCCGCAGTATAAATAGCACACCCAAGGTGGCGCTGGTGGTTTTCTCCACGTTATATTATAAGGAATTTCATAGAGTTCCTCCCCTGCTAACTTTAACATACCGTTTGCAGTAAGAACTCTAACCCGCGCTTTGATAGAACGCTTATCTTGCACATTTTCTATCGCTATAATTACACGTTCTAGTAT
>JBPCNB010000691.1:0-1274 GCA_051001675.1 Nitrososphaeraceae archaeon
AAACAAAAAGATGGCATCAACGATTTTGACCATCATATTTATTCCGATAGCAGCCTATACTAGGAATATCTTGTTCTGACTACAGATGGGAACATTACATATGCAAGCAGAGGAGGAAGAAGCAGAAGATTATATATTTGCATGTCGAAGCGCAGCTTAAAAGGAGATTGATAAGACATATTACAGTAGCATTTCACAACTTCAAACGAGCAAGATGAAAAAGCTTCATCGAATTGTGATGATAATATGCTACACAATGAGGGAGGGAATCAAATATATACATGAAGTTTTCTGGACTAACACTGCATTAGATGGATATTTTGTCACTGAGTGTGATATAGAAGGCTGAAAGGCCTTATGGATTTAAA
Organism: Nitrososphaeraceae archaeon; assembly: GCA_051001675.1. GTDB lineage: Archaea > Thermoproteota > Nitrososphaeria > Nitrososphaerales > Nitrososphaeraceae > TH5893. The sequence goes on from JBPCNB010000691.1 coordinate 369, forward strand.
AGTGGATATTGTCTATAGTTTGTTCTCCTGCGTAAAGAATTATACAATATCTTTTACAATATCTTTTGTTAATCAAATAATGGTATCTTTTATTGGCAGTCCGATGATGTGATTAGAGCGGCAATGACCTTTGGCGCTGATATTTTTTTCTTTATGTTTAGCGTAGTTTCACTTCTAGAATGGTTTATTGCTCAGTCTCTCGAGCTGTTTTCTCTATCTGGATCCATAATAAAAAAATTAAAGATTATGACGTCAAAATAAGCTTTTTATCTCCCCTGCTCTAGCTAACTACAATGGTCGTAATGGCAAGTTGTAAAAATTGTGGGAAGGAGTTTAAGATAACAGCAGTCCAGATAGAAAGCGAACAGGCCCTGAAATCCAGTACTTTTTCAAACCTAAGTGAGAATTGCCCGCATTGCGGCGCAATGAATACTTACAGTGGACAAAACACGATTTGGAGAGAAGAATAAGTCTTCACTGTATGATTTTTTGCAACGTTAAAAGTGACGAAGTTGACACTCGTAATAAGTTTGTATTTGTACCAAGAATATCTCAAGTTAGTCACGTATCATTTAATCCATATTAATGAACCCAAAGGCTAATGTAATTCAAATGATCTGTTAGTCGCATGATGTATTTTAGGCTGATATCTCTATTGATCGGAAATATCCCCATTTATATGGGAGAGTTCAATTCGGAGTTTAGACTTGGAACAACTCTCACACATTCTTTTTTCTAATTCCTTAATTATGAACCGAATTTCACTTGCAGAGGCCTCTGTCTGCGATGATTGAGTGATAAGAAAGGCGAAAAATGCGAAGCACTGAGACAGGATATATGGGACAGGTAATTGGTCGGCTAGTTATCTACTTTTCAGTAGTATCATCATGTAAACCTTCTTTGCCT
>JBPCNB010000692.1:0-4737 GCA_051001675.1 Nitrososphaeraceae archaeon
AATAAACATGATGGTAAAAATGTTATACTCTTAACACTAAAACAAAGCTATTTTCTTGTTTGATAATTCAAATATTATATGTCATGCCAAGTGGACGTGATTGGATTTCACAGGATTCATTATATTGTAAAGCGCTTGTCATCCCATGAATATAGATCAAATAAACATTCAGAGTCCAATTTGTCTGTGATGATTATCAAGAGATTTTATTCCCTACTAAGGTTAGGATTAGCTAGCTTTAAATTCTATCAAGAAATGTCAACTACCGTCCAAACCACTCATTGCCGAAACCGGCTTTCTAGTTGGTTTGTGAAACATTAGTCATTTTGCCTTTGATTCAAGGTTTACTCTAATTAGGGGATGCGTGATTGTCTGTGGAATTTTAGACTAGGCCATTTTTGAACAAGGGAGTGCTACCCACACTACTCTCAGCGATCCGAAATATAACGCTCTAACTCTTTTTAGTGAGAAATAAAACATGCAGTTTTTATGTCATGCACTTTTTACTTTAACTGATTGGTAAACCTTGATAAAATGGCATTTGAGAATGTGGCAGGAAAGCTGTGCGAAAATTTAGTTCCTATAAGGCGTGAATATTGTGTTGGAAGAAAAGGTAAGAGTATAGCGATTTGCACACTAGCAAGCATGAAATTGCTTGAAGATATTTGCAAATCCGAATTGATGGAGAGGGTTTTGATTGTAGGGAGATTGTTGTCGGAGAACAGAGGAATCGATACCATTGTAAAATTTACTTTATCCAATCAAGAATTGCATCACATAATCGTATGCGGAAAGGAAGTGAAAGGGCATCAAGCCGGCCAAGCATTACTCTCACTTCATGCATATGGAATTAATCATGACAAATCTGGTGAGGGAATTATTATTGCTGCTAAAGGTCATTATCCTCACTTGAAATCTTCTAAAGAAGACATAGATTTGTTTAGGCGTCAAATAGTCAAAATCCATAATCTTGTGGGGGTTGATGATGTCAATCAAGTACAGAAGGAGATAGAAAAGGCAGAGTCTATGATTTGTAGATAAAATAAGTAAACGTATAGGAAGTGTATTGGAACAGTACTTCTTTCACCAAATATGCCATAATTGATTTGGACTGCTGCGATCTGTAGAGGGTAAAGATAGTGAGAACTATGCATCTAGGAAAGAATGATGGATTGCTAATGTCAATGATTTATGAACATCCGGGGGGCCATCTTAGTTTTAGTAAGGATCTTAGCCTTTGTGATGTGAAAGACTGTAACAAAGATGAAGACGGGTTTTGCATTCATCGACATGATCTTCACAAAATATTGGAGGATCCATAGATGCCCAAAGAAGTAAAGAAGGAAGTGAATTAGTCTTTAACTCAAGATGAAAATTATAGTTTGTAGGGAATTAACAATCAAATATAGACAAGAGATAGACATTGCCATCTCTACATTCTCGTTCTTTGTGCTTGTTATTTTGGAAGGTTCATGTCCGAAAAGGGTTATCCTTTTTGCAACTATTTGAGATTATTCAAAACCTTCTGTCCGCTATATCATCTCTGAAAATGTTAATAGACAAATCATTTCAGAATAACTGATAGAGAACACTATATCGCCTAAATTTTATTGTTACTACTTACGAGTAATGAAGCCTCTACTACTATACTGGTTACATTCTAACTATGAATATGCACTTCGTCTGAGAATTATCATCGCGCTTTTGCAACGACCGTGTTCTACCCAGTCTTTGTAACTTTCATAATTTTACTTGTTTGAGAGTAACCTTGGAAACTAGTATTACTTTCTTTTACCTTTTGATACGCGTATGATACGGCGAGTCCTGACAAAGCAGATAGATTAGTCTCTATCCTCTCTCGTTAGAGAACGTAGGATATTGAGAGCTGATCCACTCCTAAACCACTCCAGTTGTGATTCACTGTACGAGTGTTGCAAAGATAAGACTTCCTCTGTTCCGTCGTTATGGTGTAAAATGCATGTTACAGGTTTTCCGGCACTTAGCTCCTTCAGTCCAATTAAACTGATTCGATCATCTTCCAATATTCTGGCATAATCAGCTAAATCCTTAAAAGTGAGAGCTAGTATTCCTTGTTTCTTGAGATTTGTTTCATGTATTCTTGCAAAGCTCCGGGAGATGACGGCTGCACATCCCAAATATCTGGGAGTCATTGCAGCATGTTCTCTGCTGCTACCCTCTCCGTAGTTACTATCGCCTATTATAATCCACTTCATACCCCTGTTCTTGTATTCTCTGGCAATATGGGGAAAGGATTCAATTTCTCCGCTAAGGAGATTCTTACCCCTCCCCACCTCTTGATCATGATATGCGTTAATTGCACCAAGTAACAAATTGTCGCTTATTTTATCTAAGTGTCCTCTATACATAAGCCACAGCCCAGCAGGAGAGATATGGTCAGTAGTGCATTTTCCTTTTGCTTTTGCGAGGATTGGGAGTTTCTGCAAGTCCTGTCGATCCCACTCAGAAAACGATTCAAGTCGCTGTAATCTCTCACTATTTTCCTTAAGAATTACTTCCACAGTATCAGGATCTTCTGCGGGCTGTACGTATACTTCCTTAACATCCTCAAATCCTCTTTGGGGAACTTCTTGTGAGATTTTTGGAGGTTTAAGTATGAAGGTTGTTCCATCATTTGCAGTTAATTGGTCTCTAAGTGGGTTAAAGGATAACTTTCCGCCTAGTGCAAGAGCTATGACTATCTCGGGACTGCTAATAAAATTCATAGTTTCCCGCCTTCCATCATTTCTTGCAGGAAAGTTTCTATTATATGACGTGACTATTGTGTTCGGTTCTCCTTTTTTTAGCTCAGGTCTACTCCATTGGCCTATACAAGGCCCGCATGCGTTTGCAAGGACGTTGGCACCTATATCTTTCAGTAACTGCATCTGTCCGTCTCTTTCAATGGTAGCTCTAATCAATTCGGAACCTGGCGTAACTTGCAATGGTATTTTCGTTTTTATGCCCCTTGCCTTTGCTTGTTCCGCAATATCTGCCGCTCTGGACATGTCCTCATAGGAAGAATTAGTACAGCTCCCAATAAGTGCCACTGAAATCTTGTTAATATAATTGCTATGTTCTCTCACATCGCTAGCCATCTTTGAAATGGGTCTTCCTAGGTCAGGGGTGTGTGGACCAACTATATATGGTTCAAGCTTAGAGAGGTCAATTTCAATCAGCTGATCAAAATATTTGGGTACATTATTCTTATCCCGCACTATTTCCAATTCTATTTCCGGATCCTGTGCTAATAGATCAAAATGTTCGTTAGCCAAATCAGCGATTGTTCCACGCCCAGTAGACCTAAGATAAACTTCCATTCTGTTATCATAGGGAAAAACTGAACAAGTGGCGCCAACTTCTGCACCCATATTTGTGATGGTTGCCTTTCCTGTACAACTTATTGCCTTTGCACCTGGTCCGAAGTATTCTATTATTGCGTTAGTCCCCCCGGAAACCGTAAGCTTTGATGAAACATATAGTATCACATCTTTTGGGGAAGCCCATCCATTCAATTCTCCTGTAAGATAAACCCCTATACGTTTTGGATATAACAATTCCCAAGGCAAACCAGACATTACTTCCGCCGCATCGAGTCCACCCACTCCTACAGCAATCATCCCTAGACCCCCTGCGTTGGGAGTATGAGAATCAGTTCCGATCATGAGGCCTCCAGGAAAGCAATAGTTTTCGAGTACGACCTGGTGAATAATTCCTGCCCCTGGTTTCCAGAATCCTATTCCATATTTCCTACAGGCAGACTCGAGAAATTGATAAATTTCATTATTTTCGTACAGCGCCGCCTTTGTGTCCGAATCACTTCCCACTCTGGCCTGAATCAGGTGATCACAATGAACTGTTGTAGGAGCTCGTGTTCTTTTCAAGCCTGATTGCATAAACTCAAGAATTGTCATCTGTCCAGTAACGTCCTGCAATGCGACTCTATCGGGGCTTAATAGTACGTAGTCTTTCCCGGATTGAAGCCCGTCTGCATTGATAGAACCTAATTCATACATGTGTCCTACAAGAATCTTCTCACTAAGTGTGAGAGGTCGTTTTACTACTCTTCTAAATCTAAAAATATTATCCTGCAGTCTTTGGTATACTTTGCTAACCAGTCTTGGGGTAGTTGCCACACTCACTTTGCTAACTAGTTATACTTAGTGGCAACATTACAATATATAGTTAATAGTAGAACAAGAAAATATACGGTTTAATTCCTCACAATAACATAATAATTTAATCTTGAGTTGTTTCCGTGAATTATCTCTTGCTTAAAGAGCGAGAGTGATAATATTCTTTAATAGAAAACATTCGTAGTAGAAATTCACTTTCATTTAAACAAGACCAGACCGACAGATGTAATAGATCTGGCAAATGACAGAGCAACAATATTTATTATCTCTAGGGGCTTTCTTTGTTGAAGGAATGACATAACAAATTGGTGGGGGTGTAGTCTAAGTAAATATCATTTGCATTCATACCATGTTGTACTATGGCATGGTCCGCACCATTTTTTAATAATTCTTCCTTTGTGTCACCACTTACAATAAAATCACAATCAAGACCAGATTGACGACATACTAAAACATACATTTGGAGTATATGTCATTTATTAATTCTTAAACCTTTTCCGCAGAAATTAGGTAGGCTATAACAATCTATTGTAAAAGGTTGGATTGCAGATACGTCTATCTTTGGACCACCAAAAGCAAAATA
>JBPCNB010000693.1:0-5588 GCA_051001675.1 Nitrososphaeraceae archaeon
AGTCCATGCTACTCTTGCCGCCAGTGCGCCAAAGGTATCATCATACACTACAACTGGCAGTTTATCAGAGACTCCAACACTTTCTAGGATATCTACGATTCCCTCAGGGGAATCTCTGGACAACAGATGTGCAAGAGGTAACGAAACTGCAGTAGGAATATGGCCTTGCTCATATTCTTCTTGTTTACGAACATCGACTATACGCCCTGTCTTCTTTCGAATTAGTGTACGTATGGTATCTAAGTCGCAAATGACTGGCAGCTCATAATCGTTTGTGCTAACATCAGTAGATTTGATCTGTTGTTTTTTCTCTACGGAATTTGAATTAGGTGTTTCTTTCATTTGATTAATTTAAGCTGCACATTCTCCCCTAGCAGTCTTGGCGGTAAACTTTACATCATTGCCGTAATCTTTGTAGGATTCGGGATCTTTTTCGATCGGGGGTAGTTGCGTGACTGGCAAAAGAAGTCTTTTCATATCTTCTAAATTTCTCACACGATTTGTCCCCTCTCCCTTTACAATTATATTTATCCACTGACTAAGTGTTTGACCGTCGTCTTTTTCGTTTTTATACGTTTTTATTATTTCCTGGATTGTGTCTATTACACGCCTAGCAGGCACACGCATAATTGCCTTGCCCAGTTCTCCCTGTTCTCCGCCATTTCCACCAAATAGCATAGTATATGTTGGAGCCATCGCATCTCCAATTCTTGATGCACCGCCGAAGAACCCTATAGTTGCAATTTCATGCTGCCCACATGAATTTGGGCATCCACTAATCTTGATTGTTGAATCCCTTAATTCCCAGTCAGTATCAAATCCCAACTCTAGGAATTTTCTTTGTACTTCTTTTGCTAGTCTGTGGGAATTTGTTATTGCTAGATTACATGAAGTTGTTCCTGAACATCCAACTGCAGATGTAATTGATAATGCTCCAGAGTTTCCCAGTCCATTGGACACAAGCCTCTCATAAAACTCATGCAACTCTTCGCCCTTTATATAACGAATAGCAAAATTCTGCTGTGGTGTATTTCTAGCGATACCTTCCACAGATAGCTCTCGAATTGTACCAGCTAATGTTCGCAACTGATTTGCGGTTATATCCCCTGCTTCAAGTGTTACAAAAACTGTAAAATATCCCGCTTGTTTCTGGGGGACAACATTCGTATGCAACCATCTTTCATACTTCGGACTTTCTGGAGTAATATGGTCACCTAAAACCGGCAATCTTACCATGGGTTGCGACAATTTAGTCTCAGCAAGCCGAACGGATCCTTCTGTATTTTGTACATTAAAGAGCTTGGCTGTTGACAACGCAGTAGTCATTTCGACTATTGAGCGTTCCTTGAGAATCATCTTCTGGAATTTCTCCCAGCCCATCTCATGTACCAGATACCGCATTCTATTTCTTGCCATGTTTTCCCGATTGCCATGTCTATCAAACAACCTAATAGCGGCCATACACGTGGGAAGCATCCTTTCCTCAGGTGTGAAATCCTCTAAAGAATGACCTATAAATGAGGCAGCCCCAAGGCCTCCACCGAGGTATATTCTAAACCCTCTCCGATCATCTCTTATCATTGGGATCAATCCAATATCTGCAATTCTTGCCAGTCCGTGGTCTTTACAGCATGCAAAATTAATCTTAAACTTTCGAGGAAGATTCTGACACATAGGGTTTCTGATAAAGAATCTTGCTATTGCATTAGCGTACGGAGTAGCATCGAATGCTTCGTCTGAGCAGACTCCTGCAAAATGACTACACATTACATTTCTAACAGTATTACCGCAAGCTTCTCTAGTAGTAAGACCCACTTCAACGAGTCCTCTCATCACTTCGCTAACGTCTTCTAACTGCACCCAATGAAGTTGAATATTCTGACGAGTAGAAACATGAGCGGAGCCAATAGAAAAGGATTCTGATAAACTTGCAATTTTTTCTAATTGTTGGGGATTAATTTCGCCACTTGGAACCTTGATTCTAATCATACTGTAATTCATTTGCAGTCTGGAACCATAGGCACCGTGTTGTAACCTAAATCGTCGAAAGTCATCCTCGGATAGTTTACCTTGTCTAAATCGTCTGACATTCTGGGCAAAAATTTCAGTTTCTTCCTCTCTACCCCATCTCGGATTAGGTTTGGGAGGTGAAACACTTCTATACTTAGAGCCATGGGTCGCAGTACGTTTCAATACCCTATATCGTCGTGTAAATCCTTATATATTTTTGTAGAAACAGGTCATGATAGTAAGTCCATCACACTTTACTGGCAAAAACTGCTCCCATTGTTGAGCACTGGTTAATTTTCTAATCTTTCATAATTTTAGCTGATATTAAATGCTTTACTTCGGTATTAACGTATACTTCATATCATTTACTATGGTGTTATATTCCGCCAAACCGATGCGTGCTTTGAAATCCTATTAGTTAAGAAGATAGAAGAAAATGTGTGATATTATTCCCAACTTAGAATCAGGAAATGCTGCGTCTAAACAAATTCTTAGATCTCGAACAGGTTTCGGTAGGTTAAGTCACTTCACATTCCTGATCTCCAGTAATTGCAAATTAAATGCTGATTCCTTATCTACATGCCTCGCAGCTTTATCCGCGATCCATATTGATCTGCAACTAGCATGGCTATTGCTAATCTTAATACCATTCTCGTCTCTTTTGATTGAAAAAGGCTTTTGACAGGAATGGAGAGAGAGGCAGTTTTCCTTTTTCTTCCTTCAGGCCGGTAAACTGCGTTATAAGACCATATAAAATATGAACAGGGTTCAGATATTTGGCATGAATAATCACCTTCTCAAAAAGAAAATCATACAGCCACCGCTTCATCATTTCCCTGTCTAATCAGATTCTACGGGGAGGTTACCTTCCATTAAACTTTGCCGGATTCACGTGGGTATGTAACCTTATGCCATTTAGCTTTCAGTTTCCCTCTAAGATGTAATCAACTAGAGCTCCTAAATCTGCTTTTGCTAGACAGCATACTTTGTCAGCGCCACCATAGTATACAAATAATTCTCCATCGATTATGCATGCCCCGGTGGGGAAGACAACGTTACTTACGTCACCAAATCTTTCATAGGGTTCTTCTGGCTGCAAAATTGGCGTTTTAGTCCTACCTAGAATTTTGTTAGGTTCCTTTAAATCAAGGAGTGCAGCACCAGCGCTATATACCCTATCATTGCTTACCCCGTGGTATATAATTAGCCAGCCGTTTCTTGTTCTAATAGGCGGAACTCCAGCCCCAACCTTTAGGGCCTCCCATTCTCTCTCGGGCTTGAGAAGTAGAGTGTGCTTTTCAGAACTTTTTAATGATTCACCTTCGCCTAGCCATATGCTTGGCATATCAACACCATACGCGGATCCTACCCAAGTACTAGGTCTGTGCAGTGATAAGTAAGTCATTTTTTCTTGTTCATTTGATGCTTTATAATTTAACTTCTCTGGAAAGAATACAACATCTTTGTTATCAGCGCCTCTGCCTGTTATAATCCCGAGCCTTGTAAACTCATGGTAGTCTGTTGTAGTCGCTAGCGCTGAGAATACTTCAGGTCGGTTCCGAAAATGGGTAGAAAGTACAACATAGGTGATGAAGGTTTGGTGATCGATTTCCACTAGTCGAGGATCCTCCATTCCGTATCTTTCATAGTCTTCACTTGGACCGAAAGCCATTTCCTTGCGTCTGGTAAAGTCATAACCATCTATACTAGAAGCGTACCCAATTCTAGAAACGTAGTTTTCATATTCTCCAATTGCACGGTATAGCATATGTACTAAATTTCCGTCGTACAAAATTGCGCAATTAAAAACTGCTTTCGACTCCCACCAGTTGTCTTTGTTAGGAACCAGAATGGGATTTCTTGAATATCTTCTCAAAATTGTTTTGTCATCAAACAAGACATATCCATGGTTTTTGCTAATGTAGAGGTATAAAACTTTTTAATATTCAGCGCAGTCATGTTATGAGTTAATCTTCGCCCGCAAGATTTACATTACTTTAGAATAGTTATTTTTGTGTTTACCTCTCTGAAGTAGCATAATAAGTATGGGGAAAACTACTCCTATAAGGAGAATTATTTCTCTGGTTATTACTATGAAAAAACATACCATAATCATCCATGTTAAACATATTGCAAAAACATAATCTTCAGTATTAGCATGCATATTAATTGAAGCTATTGCCTTTGTATTTTTACTTTACTTTTACTTTTTTTGGCTCTAGGTGCAGATTTTGGAAATTTAATTTCCAAAATAAAAATACATCGTAGATATCAATATTATTTATTCTAACAGTCATTACAATGTGTTAATTAGTGTTAGATCCTGAGAAGCTGCAGAAATTTCCGACCAAGATTAATGCTTAAAAATACAAAAGCTCGTCGGGTACATTTTTGACGAATGTGCGCGTAAATGAAGGCCCACGAAAAACAAAGTCGGAAGTGCGACTGGACTGTAGGTTTGCATTGAGTCCTACACGAAATTTCGCACAGCATTGCATCTATGCCTGTAGATTGTAAACTTGAATGTTGATCGTCTCTTCCGAGAATTATATAAAATGACGCATCTCTTACACGAAACCGCGCCATGTAGATGAAGGTTTAAAGGTAGTTTTCATTTATATATTAATTATTATGCCGAATCCATTTAGGAGAGCGGGCAATCCTTACAGAAGAACTCCAGAAGGAGAGCCCCTCGAAGGGACCGGGTTTTCTAGACCTTTGTTAAGAATAATCGTTCCCGTTATAATAGGTATTATAATAATTTCAATAGTAGCAATTTCAAGTGTGAGAATAGTGGATGCGGGTAATAGAGGAGTATTAGTTCAATTTGGAAATATAGACACAGATGCATCACTAGATGAAGGACTACATTTTGTTGTACCTTTCCGTGATAATGTAGTCCAAATGGAGGTAAGGACTCAGAAGGTAGTTGAAAATGCTGCTTCCGCATCCAAAGATTTACAAGATGTAAGTACTCAAGTAGCATTAAACTACCATTTGAATCCTGATAGGGCTCAGATTGTTTACCAACGATTAGGATTTGATTACGGGAATCGAGTCATCGCCCCTGCTATACAAGAATCAGTTAAACAGGTTACAGCTAGATTCAATGCCGAAGAGCTAATTACAAAAAGAGAGACTGTAAAGAACCAGATTGAAGAACAGATCAAGGCGAGACTAACGCCTTACAACATTCTAGTAGATGCTATATCTATAACAGAGTTTCAATTCTCACAGCAATTTAGAACAGCAGTAGAGGCAAAAGTAGAAGCACAACAGAGAGCATTGCAGGCTCAAAATGAACTGAGGAGAATACAGATAGAAGCACAACAAAATGAAGCTAAAGCAATTGGAGAACAAAAAGCCAATAGCGCTAGAGCCGAAGGAATCAAACAATCTAATGTCTTGCAGGCAGAGGGAGAAGCACAAGCTATAACAATAATAGATCAGCAACTAAGAAATAATCCGACGTATTTAGAATGGCTTAAATCTACCAAATGGGATGGGAAATTACCATTGGTGACAGGAGGTGGAGGATCTGGAGGTCAAGGGGTCACTCCGTTTATAGAGATTCCAAC
>JBPCNB010000694.1:0-1840 GCA_051001675.1 Nitrososphaeraceae archaeon
AGACTGCTAATACGCGAACTTGACCTCAAAGTACCTATAGCTGACCCAATGAAATGTATTGTCAAGATTGCAAACAAGGCTAATCTGTCTGAAAAGATTACACGTCAAGCCATGAACATTATGACAGAAGTCGTTAAAAGGGGAATATCTGCTGGGAAAAACCCAATGAGTTTTGCAGCAACAGTACTTTATATATCATCTTTCAAAAATGGTGAAAATGTAAGGCAGTCTGTTATAGCAAATGCTGCCGGAATAACAGAAGTCACTCTTAGAAATAGAATCAAGGAACTAAATAGTACGGTTTTATAATACAATTCAGAGAAATTAGAAATCAGACATCAAAACACTCACTAGTTACTTTAGTTACCCATTCATAACTCGTGAATCATGCCTTAGCTAATGAGTTAGCTAACGAACCCGAGTTCTTTCTCCCAATGGTGTTACTGACTAATGAATAGACAAAGTTGTCGAAGACTATGTAAACACGGTGCTAATATCATTTTTAGGTAGTGCTCGTTGTTTAATTGAAACCATTGCAATGGGTTTATTATTAAAGCCGGACTCCCGCAGCATACCAGTTTCCATGCGAAGCTTCTTGAAATACTATTATGACGTCTTTTTTCTCTACTTTTAGGATATTCACTACATCTTCAGTGATTGCTTCAGCTAGCCTATCTTTATCTCTTTGAGTTCTACCGCTATACATTGCCACTGTTATTACGGGCATGGTAAATCTGAGTGCAAGTTTTAGATAAGGCTTTATTCAGAATAATGCTAGAATGACTATTAGTTATTCGGAAATCATACATATGGGATCATCGACTTCTAGTTTGACTTTGTAAAAATGTTAACTTAGATTAAGTTTTTAGCGAGCTGACTCCTATCCTTAGTTTCGTTATGGTGAGCTCTCCCACAGATATCTTCTTATAATCTATATTATTTTTCTATTAAAAGAGGGCATTTCTTTTCTAGGCATGATCTTACTCTTGATCTTATGACATTCCAAATATGGAGCGGGTGTGATTCATATATCGAGGTAAATGAAGAACTACCTACCAATGTTTAATTAAATCTAATCTTGACCCCATTTGTTTCTACATGATCCTGTCATTTTTTGTAGCAACTTCGGCATTTGCGAACATACACCGTATAGTGAAGAATACATGCAACATCATGGTGGTGAGGAAAGAGCTGAGTATTTACAAGAACTGGAACGCAGTGATCCCAGGTTCTACGTGCCACCAGTTAATGGTGCATGTTTCCAAACGGCAGTCAGTAATGACACATCGAAACACAGCAGTCTACATCTTTGTTCTTTTTTCATCGATTTTCTATGCTAATTATTTAGTAGAATGGACTCAATAATTAGGTTGCACCCATGCTAAGTCTTGTTTACGCATTCCACTGAAACGATTTCAATTGCCTGATCGGTAAAAATTGGCAGAAAACCGTACTGCGATAATATTAGCTACTTATTAACCCATGGAACCCACATTTGAAGTCATCCAAACTGGAGCCAAATATGCATTTTATTTCGACTTCCGTAAAGTTGGATTTTACAGCATTACCAATAGATGCAGTTATCTCGTTCCTTATCTTCTCGTCTATATCTTCCTTGGTTGCAAATGGATTGAGAAGAGTTAGTTGGGTTGGATTTGCTTGAGATCCAGAAGCACTAGTATTGTTCACATATCCAATCGTGGACGAAGTACCAAAATCTTCTGTTATTGTAGATACTATCAAATCTTTAGATGCATCCATTGGGCTAACGCCTCCTACTACTGAATACGTGGTATCAAACGATCCGACAAATGATGCACCAGAAGATATCGTATAAGAA
>JBPCNB010000695.1:0-1390 GCA_051001675.1 Nitrososphaeraceae archaeon
CATTACTTATGAGATTAGTACCCAATCAATGAAGACTATCTTTTACGATAGAAGAAGAATAGAACAGGTATTTGTCAATTTGATAAAAAACTCTATCGATTTTGTTCCAGATAAGACAGGAAAAATAAAAGTAAAGGCTCAAGAGGTTCAGGACATTCCGAGTTATAGCACTGCTGAGACGAAATCAACCCTGGATTCACGGACTGTTGTGTTCTCAGTAGAGGACAATGGCATAGGTATTCCCAACCAAAACGCCAACAGCCTATTCAAAAAATTCTATCAGATAGATACAAGTGTGACAAGAAAACATGGAGGAACTGGCCTAGGCCTTGCAATTTGCAAGGGAATTGTGGAAGCTCATGACGGAAGGATATGGGTTGATAAAAATTACACGGCTGGCACGGCAATCAGGTTCACGATTCCAAGCAAGCAATAGCTAGCATTGATTATATTAAATTCGATATTGGGATCAACAGGACTTACATTAAGTGTATCAAAAGCAGAAGGATTAAAAAATGCCTAGTTATTTCTGGAATCTGCTCTCAAAATATATCTATTTCAACGTATAAGAAATGTATAAAGATATCCTCGTTTATAGGGCTATCAGTGACATATATGATAGACCAAGATTCTCCCTTGCAATTCGCTCATTTTGAATGTGAGATATACCTCAATGAAAGTACTAATAATAGATGATAATAGAGATGTTACTAGTGCTATCGCTGACTTTTTTGATAGCATGGAGATAAATTACAAGATAATCGACGAAGGGAGGGAGGCACTAGATGAAATTGTAAATCAAACAGAAAAATATAATGTAATACTACTTGATATAGCAATGCCACAATTTAGCGGGCATGATATTCTTGAGAGACTAAAAGATAAGGGGGATCTAATAAGATCGAAAAATATTGTGTTATTTACGGCATCTACATTGACTGATAATGATATTCAAAAGTATTCAAATTTAGGCATCAAGGAAGTATTGCGAAAACCAATCTCATTGGACAATTTAACAGATTTGATACAGAAATACAGCTAAAGCTTGAGCCCAATATAATTCAGTGTAAGCGGTCGGCTGTGGGATGCTTTCGCAAAGTTGACTATTATAATCCAATGACGATCATTATCAATATATACTAGTTTATCACAGAAGTCTTAGGAGTCGAATGTCGTCAGCACCCTTCATTACAATTACCCGAATAAACTCCACAATAAAGGATCTATTTACGAACATCTTCGACTTATCTCCCTTAGAGGTTGATCTATTATTATTTTTAATTGCAAATAATGATGCATATATGACCTTAGAAGAACGAGATAAAGAGACAAATAGGGACAAAAGTACTGTTTTCAGATCACTACAAAAATTAGTAACTCTAGGAATATG